>NZ_JAATEP010000038.1:0-110484 GCF_012034275.1 Nonomuraea composti
CTAGCTCATCGTCACCGCCGACGACCCGGTCGGGCCGGGAAGCGAACCGGCGCAGGTACCCCGAGCTATCGACATCGACCCGGCGTCCGCTACCAGACTTGAAAGGCGATGTTCTTCGCCG
This sequence comes from Nonomuraea composti, assembly GCF_012034275.1. NCBI lineage: Bacteria > Bacillati > Actinomycetota > Actinomycetes > Streptosporangiales > Streptosporangiaceae > Nonomuraea > Nonomuraea composti. Next base: position 122 of record NZ_JAATEP010000038.1, read on the forward strand.
AAGGTGGAATCAGCATCATGCAGGCCCGACTCGCCCCGCCTTCGGCCGGCTCCTCGCGAGGTTTTCGGGCCTGGCGGGACAGCGGCCTGGGGCGCGGTTGAATCATCTCCCGAGACTCATCCTGGAGGGGCCTGCTTGGACAAACCCCTCCAGGATGAGTATTTCGGCCCCGCGGCTCAGCGAATGGTGGTGCCTGCGTTTCGCCCAGGAAGGGTGATCAGCCGGGCGTGGCGAAGGTTGTCAGCCGTGGTGTCGATGAGCGCGGCAGTTGATTCGGCCGCGGCCTTGGCGACCTGCGGGTAGACGCTGGTGTAGGTATCGCGGGTGAAGGTGGACGAGACGTGGCCGAGGGTCTCTTGCACAACTTTCAGGTCGACTCCGGCGGCGAGCATCAACGAGGCCGCGCCATGGCGCAGGTCGTGCAGCCGTACTGGCGGCAGGCCGGCCTCATACGCCAGCCGGTAGAACTGATCGCTCACGTGCTGGGGATGTAGCGGCCGACCTAGCTCGTCGGTGAACACGAACGCGCTGTCGACCCGCGCCTCCCCCGCTGCCAGTCGCTCGGCGGCTTGGCTGCGTCTGTGTCTGCGGAGGACGGTGACGGTGTCAGTGTCAAGGGCGATCACCCGATCGCTGGCCTCGGTCTTCGGCTTGCCCTCGATGGTCTGCCAGCCCAGCTGAGTGATCTGCCAGTGCACTCCTGCGGTGCCCGCGTCAAGATCGACGTCCTTCCAGCGTAGACCGGCGCCCTCGCCTCGGCGCAGGCCTCGCAGGGCGATCAACCGGTACAGCGCGAACAGCCGGTGCGAGGCCGCGTGAGCGAGGAAGACCGAGGTATGAGCCGGAGTCCAGACCATCACCGAAGACGGCCGGGGCGTGGCCACATAAAGATTGACCTCGGCAGCGCGACCGAGATCGCCACCCCGGCGCCGCTGCGCCAGGCTCAGCCGATGCTGTAGATCCACGGTGAACTGCGCGACTCTCTCGTCGGTCCACACCAGCGCCTTTGGCCTGTCGGCGTCAGGAAGCTCGACTACCGCGGCAGGATTGAAGTCGATCAACCGATCCTGCTTGATCGCGATGTTCAACGCATGCCGCAGCGTGGCACGGATACGGTGCATCGTCGCCGGAGCCACCGGTCGCCGATACCGCACCTTCGCCCGCTGCTCGGGATCACCGCTGGAGTGCGCAGCGATGATGACGTCGTTGAACTCCTCGATCGCGTCGAACATGCCTGCGATGTCGGACACCCGCAGCCTATCCAGCCGGATGTGGCCGAGGTAGGGAGTGAAGTACAGCCGGATATGCGCCTCATAGGAACGGCGTGTGGTGGCATCGATCTTGCGCTTACGGCGCAGGAACTCGGTCATCCATTCGGCGACGGTAACGGCGGGGTTGAGGTCTTGGTGGGTGCGGACCTTGCGCCGTACTTCCTCCAACGCGGGCAATGTCTTGGTGTCCTTCAAGACGGCCAGCATCAGTTCGCAGATCTTCCGCCGCACGTGTGGGTCCTCGTCCAGCGCCAGCAAGTCGCGGGCGTGGTCCAGTTCGATCTCCGCCTCCTCCAAAGTGGCGAAGCCGCTTCGCCGAAGCGGATTCCGCCGCTGGCCGTCGGCTTGCGGAGGCAGCTCCAGCTGGTAAGCCCAGCGGCCGTGACTGCTGCTCCATCGATCGCCGTTGCCACCTGGACGGCGGAGTTTGAGGCAGGACTTGCCGAGCTTCTTGCCCGTCGTCGCATCCCGGCAGGAACACGATTTGTAGATGGTGCCATTCGCCATCGCTGCTGGTCCTTTCGTTGGTCGCTCGCTCGCGTGACTTCTCGTGTGCGTCACGCCGACTGACATGACCTCGGCGGTCTGGCGCACCAGATGGTCGCCGGCCCGCCGAATGTCAGGCCCCTGCGGCGGAGCCGCCACCGTGCCCGGGCAGGGCGGTATGACGGCCGCACCGTGGGACCTCCATCGGCGGGGCGGTGGTATCGACGCCCACCTTCGCCCCCCACGTCAAGCGATATCCGCTGGTCAATCCCGGCGGCACATATCCGTGGCCTTCGTCGCTCTCGTCCTTTCAATCTTTGAAATACCGACCTCAGGCCGCGGATTCGGACCGCGCAGTCGGTCAACATCAGGCCAAATCGCGAACTCTGCCGGCAAGTGGCGTCGTTCTCAATGTCGCTCGCTGTGGAAAGCGCGCCTTCACCGTGCGGTAAGGGCCAAGAGTTGATCAAGGCATGTCAGCACGGCACCGGCCTACGAGGGCGGAACGAGCTACGGGTTCACAGTGGCAACGTTGTTGCACCTCTCCTTGGACGGACGACTGTGTTCCCTCGCCTCGCCCTCGTGGCCGCTGTGCTCGCCATCTCTCTACCTGCTTCTCCAGCAGCAGCCTTCCCATCTGAGGGCTGGCACAACGACGCTGGTTGGGGCTCAGTGACGGTCTCGGCTGATCGCAAGCGCATCACGGTCTGCGATCTGGCCAACGACGGCCGCGCTGTCCGGGTCGAGTACGCCACGACCTATCTGCAGCAGTGGACCGTGGTCGACGGCAACGGCGCCAAATGGGGCTGCGGATCCGACTCGGCCTTTTTCAGCCGCATCACGGTCTTCAAATTGTGCGAAGGCAGCAAGTACGGCACCTGCCGTCCCTCGATCTGGATCTCACGAAGCAGCCTCACCTGACGCCGGTCAGCCACCGCTGACCGGGTGATCGGCGCAAGAGCGACGTTTCGGCACCCTCGGTTGTCAGACAGCCCGCCAAGTGGCCGGATTGCCATTGATCAGGCTGGTCAAGCGGCGAAGGAGCTCTGCGCGTACGTTCGGCTGGTCGCTGGCGCGAAGGTAGGCGGCCAGGGAGCGTAGCTCGCGGGCCGTGCGCAGGGTGGCGGCGGCGGGGTGATGTTCGAGGTCCGGGTCGACACCGTAGCGGCGGCAGAAACTGACCCAGTCGCTCCGGGGTCGGCCGAACCGGTGGTGTTCCATGATCGAGGGGATGAGGTCGGACAACAGGGGCCCGTAGGCTATGGAGTCCCAGTCTCCGAACACCCAGCGGTCATGGTCACGGAACAGGTTGCCGGTGTGGGCGTCGCCGTGCAGTAACCCCTGTCCGAGTGGACGGTCCAGATCGCGGTAGGCCCGTTCAATTTCGGTGCAGCGGCGCAGCAGCCAGCAACGATGCTGGTCAGAGAGCACAGCAGCGTGCCGGGTGAGGTCGGAGCGCAGGGTGCCGAGCGGCTGGAGGGCCGGTGCCGGGCTGGGCGGCCGGACGACGTGCAGGGTCCTCAGGAGCGCAGCCAGGTTTTGCGCTTCTGGCGCGGGTGTGGCGGGGCCGCTGACGTAGTGCCAGGCGGTGGCGATCCAGCCGTTGACCGTCACGGGTTGTTCGATGGGCAGGGGTTTGATGGTGGCGAAGCCCTGGGCGGCCAGCCAGCGGGTCGTCAGGATGGCGGCGCGGAGGCGGTTCTGGGCGTGGTGGTTGCCGGGGGCGTGCCGCAGCCGGAGCACGACCTTGGTGTTCGGCAGGTGGAAAACGGCGTTGGCGCGTAGATGCAGCAGCAGCGCGTCGTCGGCGTTCAGGCCGAGGAGCGCGGCCGCGGCGTCGAGGGGCGGAGTGGCCATCGCAGGTGCCTGTTCAGCTGGGTGAGTGGGTGTGCCGGTAGTCCTCGAAGTCGCGCACGTGCCGGTTGGATCGGTACGGCTTCAGGCAGTGGGTGAAGTCGTCCATCAAGGTGCGGGCGCGGGTGGAGGCGAGGGTGCCGGTGGCGGGGACGGCTTGGCAGGCGTAGTCCAGGGCGCGGTCCAGCTCGCCCAGTTCGAGGTAGGAGCGGGCGGCGTGGATCTGGTTGAACTGGGTCGAGCGCGGAAAGTCGGTCCCGAAGCCTTGCAGGGCCTGTTCGGTGTGGATGACGGCGCGCTGGTGCTCACCGAGGAGTTGCCAGCAGTATCCGACCTCTGCGGCCATTTCAGCTGCGTCGAAGCTGTCGTTCCAGGAGGGGCCGCGGCCGGTGGTGTCACGCGCGAAGGCGGTCTCCGCCTTCGTCAGCAGCCGGCCCACCTCGCCGATCGTGTAGGCATCGGGTCGGTCTCCGTCGATGTCGGCGAGAACGGCGAGGGCGCGAGCTTGGCGGACGAGGAGTTCGGCCGTCATCTGAGAGGGAGCCTCGGCCTTGTCCGCGGCTTCGACGGCCGCGCCGGCCAGGCGGATGGCCCAGCGGCGCTGGCTAAGGTCACAGGCCTGCTGGGCGAGGGTGGCCAGGACCCAGGCGCCTGTCAGGCCGTCCTCGGCTTGCTTGGCCAGCTTCAACGCCTGACCGAAGTGCTGCTGGGCCTGGCCGTGCCGGGACAAATCGAACGCCATCCATCCCGCCAGCCGGGTCATCTGTGAGGCGGCCGTGAACAGTTCCGTCCGGACGTCGTCGTCTGCTCTGCCGCGCAGGAGCGGAGCCACCTTCGAGGCCAGAAAGTCGATGACCGCCGGACGGACCAGTCCGGCTCCGAATTGGTGATCCATACGAGTGAAGGCCTCATGTGCCTCTTGAATGGCTCGTACATCGCTCATCCCGACGCGTACGTTGCTTACGTTGCCGGGGGCGGCAACGGGTGGGTCGAAGCTCCAAGACAGCAGCCATTCGCCCAGCACCGTCGGGGTGAAGGGCAGCGCGGCCAGAAGTTGTCGTCGTGACGTGTCGATCTCCCACCTCCACAACCGGGCCGCCGACTCGGCGCAGCAACCCACCGCGAGCCCATTCACGTCCACATCGGGCGCCGGTTCCGCGACAGGGTGGGGGACGGCAAGCCAGCGTTCCACTTCTTCCACCGGTACGTGCCACGCGCGAGCGATGCGAACCCGGTAGGCGGGCCGCATCTTCTGCTCGCCGCGTTCCCAGCGAGCCCAGGTTGTCACCGCGACGCCGATCAGCTCGGCGGCCTCTTCCTGGGTGAGGCCCTTGCGTTCGCGCGCCCGGACGAGGTCGGGACGGCCGTTGCCGGTTTGCCGTTCGGGCTGGTTCACCGCGTGTCACGCTCCCTCACCGTCCAGGGGACCACACAGTGTGCGCCGCCGAAACCCGTCACTCCAGTCGATCACCGAAACGACCAGCAAACGACCAGCCCGCCGTCGCGATACGCGCTGCGAATCGGTAAACGTACAGGCCACGCCGTGTACGGCAGGCATTGACGCCGGGTTGCATGGACGTCGTCACAGCGCGTGACCTCACGGGCCGCCACGCCCCGCGCTGTGACCAACGGGGAACCTCGCCCGGCCGCTCCTGCCGAAACATGCAGCCGGGCGAGCTCCCCGCCTAAGGGGAGGTGTCGAGCTGGCGGCATGAGCGCTCGATCGGGACACGGTAAGGAAGGAGTGCTGGATGCCGCCTGGGGCTGGCCAGCTTGAGAGGAGGCGGTGGCATGGCCTTCCCCGCCACCACCTCCTTGAGCGTCACGGACGGATACGACTCAACGGGAGCCTGCCGCACCCCTGCGACGAGCATGTCCGTGGCGATCGTTCGAGCCGGCCGGCCCTTCATCGACGACCAGTCAATGACAGGAGCCTGCGCCTGCCACACCGTCTTCTGACAGCTGGGCCTGGCCACGCCTCTGACCTACCTACATTGCGGGCGTAGCACCATGATCGAGTGGAGGCCCTACCACCGCTACACCGGCAACGCGGCTCGGATCAGGGGCATCTGCTGCTGTGACGCCTACCAGTTCCTCTGCGAAGGCGGCCAGTACGTGATCCTGCGCCGGAGCTCTCTCGGCGATCTTGAGGAGACCGCCCGAGGCTGCCACCCGCGGGCTCGGGCGGTCTGGCTGCAACTGCTCCTGATGCATGCGGAGAAGTGCCAGCGCGGCAACCCGAAAATGGATATCTGGCTGTAAGACGAGCGCCTCAGGAAGGGAGTGGGCCCGCGAAGAATTGCAGCGAGCCCACCCTTCATCAACCGGAGCCGGTGGCCGGCATCAGCCTCACCCTGCCCGAGCCGTCCGGGCTTCTTCCTGCCCTTCCTCGCAGGCGTCGTGGGAATCGTCATAGCCCAGTAGTATCCGCAGTCCGTGCCGCGGGACTGCGTACCGGCCACCGATCCTGAGCACCAAACAGGGGAACGTACCGGCTCTTGCCAGCCGGTACGCCGTCGTCCGTCCCATTCCCAGGAGCCGAGCGGCCTCCATCAGGCTGAGCACGAGCTGCCCGTTCGCCCTGCCGACCACCTGCCGATGCGCTGGCCTCGTCGAGTCCGCGGTGTCACGCACGGTCGCGAGTGTCTGATCGTTCATCGACGTTCTCCCATGGACTGGCCGCGTTCTCCAGCTACTTGTGCCGGCTGGTTGCTCATGTCGCCGGTGTCGGTGACCATCAACGGCTTGACGAGAATCAGCAGATCTTCGTGGGCGGTGGCGTGGATGGGCAGCCCGCGTGTCCAGCCCTTGCGGGCCTCGTGCATCTGGAAGAACGACGCACGGTTGAGCAGCTTGCCGTGGCCGAGCCCGCAGAGCAGGCACACGATCCGGTCGGCGAGCACCAGTCCGGCTCGCGCGGCGACCTTCTGCACGTGGCCGGGTAGGTCGATGAGTTCGCCCTGCTGCCGGTACGGGCGTACCGTCACCGCGACCACGCCGCCGGGCCGCAGCAGTTCGGTGCAGCCGGCGAGGATCTGGGCGAACCCGTCCAGCAGCACCGGTAGCCGCTGGTGGGCAAGGTTGCCACGGTCGCGGGAGTAGCGCTGGTTGTGCTTGCGGATGCCGGGCTGGCCGCTGTCGCGAGTGGAGCGGACGTGGCCATGGGTGGCCGACCCGTACGGCGGGGAGGTGAGCACCAGGGCTGCCTGTCCCGCCAGGCCGTGCAGCAGGCCGGTGATGCCGCGCGCGTCCCCGGCGAACACGGTGCCGGTGCCGGTGGCGCCCTGGCGGCGGGCGTGGGCGAGGTTGGCGACGGCGAGCTCGGCCCAGCCCTGCTCGTACTCCACCCCGGCAGCGTCGCGGCCCAGGTGCACGGCCTCGACCAGGGTGGTGCCGATCCCGCACATCGGGTCGATGACGAGGTCGCCCGGCCGGGTGTAGGTGTCGATCACCTGGGCGGCGATCGCGGGCAGCATCTTGCCTGGATGCTTCATAGATTCCGGCAGGTACCGGCCCTGCCGCTGGGAGCGGGACGGCTGCTGGCCCGTCGCCCAGACCGAGGTCGTCGTCGTAGTCATGCCTGCTCTCCCTCCAGCCAGGCCTGCTCGCCCAGCAGCGGATGATCCTCTGAATCGTCGGTGTTCCTGGAGCCGGACGTGGGCGGGGAGCTGTCGGGGCGCTGTTTGGTGAAGATGAATACGTCGCTGTGCACGCGGGCGCTGACGGGCAGGCCGGCGACGGGTGTACCGGTCTTCGACATCCCCCAGGTGATCGGCGGCTCGATGGACGCGCCACGGAGCGGGATGCGCAGGGCGACGATGTGCTGCAGGTACAACAGCCCCGCCCGTTGTGCCGTGGCGATCAGGGTTGGGGCCGGGTCGAGGAGTTCGTGCCCGTGCCGGTGTAGGCCGGTGACGACGACCAGGTGGCCTCCGGGCTTCAACAGCGCCGCCGATTCGGCCAGGTCAACTGTCGTCCGGTTGGTCGGGTTTGCCGATTCGGGCGCTCGTGCGTCTCGCTGGTACGGGCAGGTGTGAGTGCGTACGACCAAGGCGGCAGTCCCGATGAGATCTTGAATGTCGGTGGGCCAGGTGTCGGGTCGGGTGAGACGGAGGTCGGCCACCTCCAGGTCGTGGTCGGGATGGAGCCTGGCCAGCGTCTTGCCGATGACGGTGAGCAGGCCGGGGTCGGTGATGGTGGCGGTGGCCTGGCAGCCCATGACCAAAGCGGTGGAGATCACGTGGTGATCGGCGGCGTCCAGGTCGATCACGAGGTCGCCGAGCCGGGTGCATGCGGTGACCAGGTGACGGGCCAGCGGTCCACTCACCGGGACGCAGCAGCCGGTGCGGCAGGCGGGAACGGTTTCGGTGTCGGCGGCAGCCGGCCAGACGCTCAGCGGCAGATGGCGTGCGTCCACCTCGCGGACGGTCTGGGCGGGAGCGAGCGGGCGGGCGGTGTGGGAGCGGTCGGCAGGTGCAGGTGGTGTCACGATGATGTGGCCCGATCACCCGGGCGGGCTGGTTCCTGTCACTCAGCTAAATACCGGTGTCCAGGACCGATTTGGGACACGACGACAAGCAAAGAATCCGTCACCTGTCTCGGCCGTCTTACGGCTCGAAGAGGACTCCACCTCATCGGACCCCATCCCAGTCCCGACGCTGGCGGGTATTTCGGAGCTCGGAGTTCCGTACACGATCCGGACTACGTCCGGACAGAAACCGGACAACGACCTCAACACCGCATGTCGGCCCGGGTTCGCATTTGATGAGATCCCGTACGCGCATCTCAGTGTCGCGGGGCAAGCACGCGGCCACGGTGGGCGAGAAAGGCCGAATCGGATCAATGTTCCACGAGCACCGTCAACGGCCCTGCACTTTCGCCGGACATCCCAGACATACGGAATCGATACACCCGGCATCTGAAAACCGCAGGACGATCTGGCTATCCTGCACCGGCGTCCCCCTCTACTCTCGACCGTGACGGCACTGACGCCGTCGGACCAGCGGGGCCTACCTTCGAGACGGTGATGATCGCCATCGCTCAGCTCCTCACGCCCAGCACCTGGCGAGGCCGGCGTGACGTCCTTGCGCCTTGACTGCCGCCCTTTCCCCCTCGGCGTGGTGATCACGGTCGGCGGCGAACTCGACGCGACCAACGCCGACGATCTGGAGACCTATGTCGGCCGGATGCGGCAGCCGCGCCGGCCCGTGGTACTCAATCTTGGCGACCTCACCTTCATGGACAGCACCGGCCTGCACGTCCTGCTCCGCGTCCACGCCGAGGTACGCAAGCAGGGCAGCACCCTGCACCTGACCGCCGTACAAGACCTGCCTGCCCGCCTGCTGCAGATCACCGAGGTATGGGATGCCCTCAACATCCATCCCACGGCCGAAGTCGCCATCGCAACGTTGCTCGATCCCCCTGCACCGACGCCGCGTATGTGGAGGCTGCCATGAGACTGACTCACCGATATCTGCCGGGCGTGAGCGTGATCACGATCGACGGCGAGGTGGACATCACCACCTCCCGTGAGCTGGAGAACTACATCGACCTGGTACGCCGCAGCCTCGACGACCACCTGATCATCGACGCCAGCAGGTTGTCCTTCCTGGACAGCTCCGGGCTGGCCGTGCTGCTCGCCGCCGCGGTCCTCGCCCAGGCTCGCGGCGGCGCCGTGCACCTGGCCGGGTTGCAGCCTCGCGTTGCTCGGATCCTGGAGATCACTGGCGCCATGCCGGCCATTCGTGCCTATGACCACGTGGAGCAGGCGCTGGCCGCCGTCGAGCGTACCGGCGGGGTTCCCTTCACCGAGCCCGTCTGAGCGTCCCGCCGCCTTCGCGCCGTCCGCTGCAAGGCGGTGCGGCAGCGTTGGAACATTTTTGACCTCGTGATTTCGGCCTGGCGCTGTTCTGCCAGGTCAGGCCGTTTTCGGTCGAGGTTCGGACACTGGCCGGCCTCCGCCGCTCTGCGCCATCGAGACATTCCCCAGAGCCGCGTTACCGCAGGTCAGCCACGCTTTCGGCGTACTCTCTCAGTCTTTGGGTGATCTTTGTCCGGGCCGAAGTGTGCCCGGAAGATGTCCGGTTCCTGTACGGGGCCTCTGGCGGCATGAGCAGCATCCGATCCGCTCACCTGTCTTCGGGGGCTGCCATGTACGACACCCGCTCAACCGACGCCGCCACTCCGGCCGCCGCGACTGCTCGCGAGACCTGTCTCGGCATGACGGACAGCTCGCACGACGCCTCGACAGCGTCCGCGCAGGGGCGTCCGCTCGATCTGGCCGAGCGTGCCTTCCGGCTGCTCATGCAGGGACCGCAGCCGCTGGCCGTGGACGGAACCGCCCTCGGGCCCGGTCTGCCCGCCCGGCCGATCCCGCTCGATGAGCTCGGCACCCTCCTCCTGCATCCGTCCTGTTCCCGGGCGACCCGCGACGAGGTTTGGCGGCACCTCATCGAACAGGCCCGCACCCACCGGGGAGCGTGGATGGTGGCCGCCGTCGCGCTCGCGGCTCCCATGCTGCGCCGCCTGCTCAAGACCCTCAACCAGACCCTCCCGGTCGAGCGCGAGGAGCTGGAGGCCGAGATGCTGGCCTGCTTCATGGAGGCGCTGGGCCGGGTGGAGCTGTCCTGGTCGCATCTGGTGCTGCGGCTTTCGCGGCTGACCCAGTTCGCCGTCCTGCGCGCCCGCGCTATCGACCGAGCCGACCTGCTGCCAGAGCCGGAGATGAGCGACGGCCGGCAGGCGCTGCGCTACCCGTCCGGGCACGCCGACGAGCTGCTAGAGCGGGCGGTCGAGCTGGGCGTCATCACCGCGCAGGCGGCCGAACTGATTTCCATGACCCGCCTGGACAGCATCTCGCTCAGCACCTACTGCCGGGCCCGCGGCCTGCTGTACTGCACTGAGCTCAAACGCCGCCAACGCGCCGAAGCGCGCCTTCGCCAGGCCCTGCTCAGCGGTGAGCCCTCGCTGTCCGGCAACGCAAAGTGAACCTCCGCCCCGGCTTTCCGTCATCCGTTGAGACCGACCGTCATGAACGGGCAAATTCCGCTGACCCCGGTGTCTGATTTCGGCCCCTGACCCCGGTCTTTTAGCAGGTGAAAGGCAGCGCGGACGGCACCGGTCCCGGACAGGTCGCACCCGGCCACCGGTTCCTGTCACCACCGGAACGCCACCCGCACCCATCGCTCGAAGGAGGACGCCCACCCGGCCTCGCCCGGGCCCGGGCCTCCGCGCTGCCTTCCACCTCGAATTTCCTGTCCATCTGCCCAGGAGGCAGCCGTGATCCCACGTTCCCGCTTCACGACCCGCAAGAGCCTGCTCATCACCGCCGTCATCGTCGCCGCCGTGACGCTCGGCACCCTGCTGGAACTCGCCCTGGCCCACTTCGCCCAGGCCACCACCGCAAGCCTGCCCACCAAGGTGCTCGCCGACGGCGGCAAGGGGCCAGACTCGCTCAACGCGGTTATCGACAATCTGCGCAACGTCATCGTCGGCCTGCTGGTCGCCCTGGCCACCCTGTTCCTCACCGTGGGCGGGGTGCGCTACATCCTGGCCGGCGGCGACCCGGGCGAGGTCGAGGCGGCCAAGAAGACCCTGCGCTACGCCGCGCTCGGCTACGGCATCGCGGTCCTGGCGCCGCTGCTGGTCAGCGTCCTCAAGGGCATCGTCGGGGCTTGACCGTGACCCGCCACCCGCCGCCGCGCCCACCCACGGCGAACATGCTCCGGCCCGTCCCGCGCCGCTTGGCGCAGCTCCTCACCATCGTCGCGATCACGCTCACCGTCACCGCCATCCAAGCCGCCGCCGAACCGGACCCGCCATCAGCACCCTCGCCCACGGCGAACTCCCAGCCCACGCCGCCCGCCATACCCACTCCTACCTCGACGCCGTCCACTCCGACGGGGCCGATGCTCACGCCACCGCCGCACCCGCACCCGAGCTCCGGACCCACCTCTCCGGCCGCGGGGCAGCCGCCCGCCGCCGAGCCGGCGCCGCAGCCGGGCGGCGGGGCGGAGGAGTGCGGCTGGCTGGACTTCGGCTGCAAGATCAACCGTGCGTTGAACGGCTGGTTCGGCTCGATCGTGACCGAGGCGATCCAGCCCGCTTTCCAGACCATGGGCACGCTGCTGCTGTCCGCGCCGCCGCCGGACATGGTCGAGCGGGTGCAGGAGCTGTCCGCGCACGTACGGGTGGTGGCCAACGCGCTGCTGGCGCTGTTCGTGCTGGCCGGCGGCGTGATCATGATGGCGTACGGGAGCGTGCAGACCTCCACCACCGCAGCCGAGGTCGCACCCCGCGTGGTCGTCGCGGCCATCGCGCTCAACTTCTCGCTCACCGTCTGCCAGTACGCCATCGAGCTGGCCAACGGCCTGGTCGCCGCGCTGCTCGGGGACGGCGTGGATGCACGGCGGGCCGGTGACCTGATCGCCAACAAGCTCGCCAACCCGGTCGGGCAGCTGGCGGCCCCGCAGATGTTCTTCATCTGGATGGTCGCGATCGCGGTGGTGATGGGCCTCATCCTGGCCTTCATCGCGGTCGTGCGGATCGCGCTGCTGCTGTTCCTGATGATCGCGGCGCCGCTCGCGCTGCTGTGTCACGCGCTGCCGCAGACCGAGCACATCGCCAGGCTGTGGTGGCGCGCCTTCACCGGCGTCCTGGTCATGCAAGTCCTGCAGGCGCTGGTGCTGATTCTGGCGTTCAAGGTGTACTTCACCGACGCCGCCGACGCCTTCACCACCGGCCCCGACCAACCGGTCCTGGCGGCCGTGAAACCGATCGTCACGCGCGCCATCGACACCCTGGTGCTGATCGGCCTGCTGTTCCTGCTGATCAAGATTCCCGGCTGGGTGGCCCGCTCCGTCTGGCAGCCCGCCCAACCCCAGCTGCTGACCCGCCTGGTCAAAAGCTTGATCGTCTACAAAACCATGGGCCTGGCCAGAACTGCCCTGGTCAGGAACGGCAGAGCCGCCCGCGCGGCGAGAAGCGCTTCGAGCAGGCGGCATCGGCCTCCCGGCAGGCCAGGCGCGGGCCGCCCCGCCCGACCGCGCGGCGGACCGCCGGGAGCGCGACCGACAGGCCGACCTACCAGCACGGGAGGAACAGCATCGGTGAACACGCCCAACCCGTCCGGCCAGCGCGGCCATCAACAGCTCCAGCTCCCGCTCAATCTTCCGCCCACACCGGCTACAGGCGCTCGTCGGGCAGGATCCGCAGGCGGGCAGGGACGCCAACTCGCCTTGCCGTTCCCGGTCACCCGCGTGCCACGCCAGCCCACACCCCCTCCCCCGGCCGCGCGCACAGGCCCATGGATCCGACCGAAACCGCCCTGGAGTCAGCCGATGCTGCCCGGCATGCCCACCCGCCCGGCCCGGCCCCGGCAACTGCTGCTCCGCCTTGATCCGCCGCCGAACCGTACGCGCAGAGGTGACGGACGATGAACGAGCCGGAGCCGCTTGTCGCGCGCATCCCTGCCGACATCAACACCCCGGACAAGATCGCCTACGGGCTGACTTTCCGCCAGATCCTCATCGTCACCTTGACCGGCGGCATCGCCGCCGCGATCTACTACCTGTTCCATCGCCTCCTGCCCGTCATCATCCTCGCCTCCATTGTGCTGCCGCTGCTGGCGCTCGGCCTCACCATCGCCCTCGGGCGACGCGACGGACTCAGCCTGGACCGCTTCGCCTTGGCCGCTCTGCTCCACGCGTGCGCCCGCAAGCACCTGGTGTCCGCATCTGAAGGGGTCGCCGAGCCACCCCGGTGGTGCCGGGTGCGCGGCCAGCTGCCCTCCCCGCTGCGCCTGCCGGTCCGGGCAGTCCGCACCGACGGCGCCCTCGAACTCTCCGACGGCGGCGTCGCCGCTCTCGTCGAGACCAGCACGTTGTCCTTCCACCTGCGCACCACCAGCGAGCAGGCGGCCCTGGTCGGGGCGTTCGGCCGGTGGCTGAACTCGCTCGAAGCGCCCGTGCAGATCCTCGCCCGCGCCCGCCGCGCCGACCTGTCCGACTTGGCCGGGACCGTCGAGCAGCAAGCGGAGGTGCTGCCACACGCCGCGCTGGCCAACGCCGCCCGCGAGCACGCCGGATATCTGGCCGAGCTGAACAGCTCGCGCGAGCTGCTGTCCCGGCAAGTGCTCATCGTGCTCCGCGACCACCCCGCCACCAGTAGCGGACGACGCTCCGTGCGCCGGGACGCCTGCGCCGCCGTCGTGTTGCGGCGGGCCGCCGAAGCCGAGCGCAGCCTGGCCGCGCTGGGTGTCGCCGCCCGCGTTCTGGACGCCGACGCAGCCAGCCACGCGCTGGCCGAGTGTCTCGACCCCGGAGGCCGGCACCCGCTCGGCCGAGCCCTCCCAGACGAACTGATCACCGCTACCAGGAGCACGCCGTGAAGCTAGGCCGACGCACCCGCGAGCACCAGCCCAGTCCTCTCCTACATCCGGGGTCGGCGCACGTCGGTGCCCGAACACTGACCTTGCCCGATGCCGTGTGCGCATCGTTCGCGGTGACCGGCTACCCACGCGAGGTCGGCGCGGGATGGCTCGAGCCACTGCTCACCTATCCCGGCCACCTCGACGTCTCCCTGCACATCGAGCCGATCCCGCAGCAGGTCGCCGCGATGCGGCTGCGCCGCCAGCTCGCCCGCCTGGAGTCGGCCAGCCGCTCCGACGCCGCCCACGGCCGCCTGGCCGACTTCGCCGCCGAAGCCGCCGCCGACGACGCCACCGACCTGGCCGACAGCCTCGCCCGAGGCCACGGCCGGCTGTTCAAGGTCGGCCTCTACCTGACCATCACCGCCGCTACGGAGCCCGAGCTGGCCGCCGAGGTGGAGCGGGTCCGGGCGCTGGCCTCATCGCTGCTGCTGGATGCGCAACCGGCGACGTTTCGTGCCCTGCAAGGTTGGACCACCAGCCTGCCGCTCGGCGTCGACTCCCTGCGCGCGACGCGGACGTTCGACACCACCGCGCTGGCGGCGGCCTTCCCGTTCACCTCTCCCGACCTCCCGGCGACCGCCGGTGAGAGCGGAGTTCTGTACGGGCTGAGCGCCACCAGCTCCGGCGTCGTGGTGTGGGACCGCTACGCGCAGGACAACCACAACTCCGTCGTCCTGGCCCGTTCCGGTGCGGGCAAGAGCTTCTTCACCAAGCTCGAAGCCCTGCGCCTGCTGTATCAGGGCGTTGAGGTCGCGGTGGTCGATCCCGAAGACGAATACGCCCGGCTGGCCGACGCCGTCGGCGGCACCCGCTTGCATCTCGGCGCCGCCGGGGTGCGGTGGAACCCCTTCGACCTGCCCGCCAGCCACGGCTCGCAGGACGACGTGCTGTCCCGGCGGGCCATGTTCCTGCAGACCCTGATCGCCACCATGCTCGGCGGCGCCAAGCTCACCGCTCAGGCGCGGGCGGCCCTGGACTCGGCGATCATCGCCACCTACCAGGCCGCCGGGATCACCCGCGATCCCGCCACCTGGACGCGGCCCGCGCCGCTCCTCGCCGATCTGGTCACCACGCTTACCAGAAAGGAGTCGGAAGGGCAGGCGGGGATCGAACTGGCCGCGCAGCTCGCCCCGTACGTGACCGGCTCCTACCGGGAGCTGTTCGACGGCCCCACCACCACCCACCCGGCCGGGCATCTGACCGTCTTCTGTCTGCGGGACCTGCCCGAGGAAATGAAAGCCGTCGGCACCCTGCTCGCGCTCGATGCCATCTGGCGGCGCGTGGCCAACCCCCGCGACCGCAAGAAGCGCCTGGTGGTCGTGGATGAGGCCTGGCTGCTGATGAAGGAACCCGAGGGCGCCCGCTTCCTGTTCCGGATGGCCAAGGCCGCGCGCAAGCACTGGGCCGGGCTCGCCGTCGTCACCCAGGACGCCGCCGACCTGCTCGGCTCCGAGCTCGGCCAGGCGATCGTGGCCAACGCCGCGAGCCAGATCCTGCTCCGCCAAGCACCCCAGGCCATCGGCGTGGTCGGCGACGCCTTCGACCTGACCGATGGCGAACGCCAGTTCCTGCTCACCGCCGAACGCGGCGAAGCACTCCTGGTCGCCGGCCCCGCCAGCCGCATCGCCTTCAACATCGTCGCCTCGCCAGCAGAGACGGCCCTGGTCACCACGGACCCAGCCCAACTCGCCGAGCTCGAGCAACACGATCCGCCACCCCACCCACCGGCGGCTCCACCTGGCGCCATCCAGATCAGCGAAGTCCACCAGGACGAGGAGAGCGACCCGCTATGACCGTGCACCCGTCACCTGACCACAGCGGGCCCTGCCTGCTCTGCGACATCGACGACCACGATGTCCAGACCACCCTCGACTTCCTGGCCGAGCTGCCCGCCCGCCTGCCCGAACTCGCCCTCACCTACGGCCCCCGCCTCGCCCTGGCCCTCATCGCCGTCTGGACGGTGACGGCCGCCGTACGCTACCTGCTCGGCTGGCTCCACCACGCGGGCATGACCCCCGAAGCCCGCCTGATCGAAATCTCCAGCCCACCCCGCAGCGACCCGGAGGGCGCACTGGTGCTGTGGCGGCAGCTCGTCGGCCTGCTCCGCCCCGCATGGAGGCGCACCTTCGCCGGCCAGCCGCACCTGGTGTGGGAGTACCACGGCAGCGACGCTGGCATCCGGATCCGCCTATGGGTCCCCGGCACCATCCCACCCGGCATCGTGGAGAAGGCCGTCCACGCCGCCTGGCCCGGCGCCACCACCACGACCAGCCCCGCCACCTCGCCCCTACCGGCAGAGACCGAGGTCGCGGGTGGGCGGCTGATGCTGGCCGCGCCCGAGCACCTTCCGCTCAAGACCGACCACGACCACGATCCCGTCCGCTCGCTGCTGGAGGCCATGGGCGGACTCCGCGAGGGCGAGCACACCATCGTCCAGATCCTGGCCCGCCCCACCACCGGCCGTCGCCTGCGCCACGCCTACCGAGCAGCCGCCCATCTGCGCGGAGGAGGAAGCCGCCGCCTGTTCGGCCGCGTCTGCGACGAGGTCCTCTCCCTGCCCAATGCCCGCGACCACCACCGGCCCAGCGACCTGGCCCGCGACTTCCCCGAACGCGCCGAACAAGTCCGCGCCATCCTCGCCAAGGCAGGCCAGCCCCGCTACACCGTAGCCATCCGCTACGCCGTCGCCACCAGCCGCCAACCCCTCTCCACGACGCCAGTCCGCCGCGAGCCTGCCGAGCTGGCCCGTGGCTGGCTACGCGGCCACGCGCACACCCTGGCCAGCGTCTTCGCCCTCTACACCGCAAGCCACCAGTACCTGCGCCGAGCCCGCCTCTGGCGCGCCCGCCGCGTGATCAGCTCGCGCCGCCTCGACTCCGGCTACCTGCTGTCGGTGGCCGAGCTGGCCGCGCTCGCCCACCTGCCCTGGGACATCGACGCCCCCGGCATCACCCGCGCCGGAGCCCGCCCCATCGCCCCGTCCCCGGCCATACCGCGCACCACGCAGGGCGGAACCGCCCGCATCCTGGGCGACGCCGACAGCGGCCCCCCACGCCCCATAGCGCTACCCGTGGCCGACGCCCGCCACCACACCCACGTCCTCGGCGGCACCGGCGTCGGCAAATCCACCCTGCTCGCCAACCTCGTGCTCGCCGACGCAGCCGCAGGCCGAGGCGCGCTGGTCATCGACCCGAAGGGCGACCTGATCACCGACATCCTCAACCGGCTCCCGCAACGCGCCGTAGGCAAGACGGTGGTGTTCGACCCGCAAGACCCCGCCCCGCCGCCGTCGATCAACATCCTCGCCGGGCACGACCCCGCCTTCGCCGTCGACTCCGTCGTGACCATCTTCCACCGCTGCTTCTCCACCGCCTGGGGACCACGCGTCGACGACCTGCTCCGCTCCACCTGCCTCACCCTGACCAGCGTCCTGGGCCCTAAAGCGACCCTCGCCGACGTGCCCCGGCTCCTCACCGACCAAGCTTTCCGCACCCAGATCGTCCCGCGACTGGAGGACAGCCTGCTGGCCGGCTTCTGGGACTCCTACGAAGCCCTCACGCCCGCCGGACAAGCAACCGTGATCGGCCCGGTGATGAACAAACTCCGCGCCGTCCTGCTCCGCCCCTTCGTCCGGCAAGCCCTGGCCAGCCCGGACACCACCGTGCCCATCGGCCGCCTCCTCGACCAAGGCGGCCTGATCTTGGCCCGGCTCCCGAAAGGCATCCTCGGCGACGACGCCGCCCGGCTGTTCGGCTCCATCCTGCTCGCCCACACCTGGCAGGCCACCACTCGCCGTTCCCACCTCGCCGAAGTCGACCGGCCGGACGCCTCACTCGTGATCGATGAGTGTCACAACTTCCTGAATTTGCCTGGCCACATCAACGACGTCCTGGCCGAGGCACGCGGCTACCGTCTCTCCCTGGTCCTCGCTCACCAGCACCTCGACCAGCTCCCGAACGACCTACGCGAGGCCCTGTCCGCCGACGCCCGCAACAAGATCTACTTCAACGCCTCACCCAAGGACGCCAACGACCTCAAACACCACACCGCTCCACTGATCACCCCGCACGACCTCACGCACCTGGGCGCCTACCAAGCCGCCGCCCGCCTCGTCATCGGCGGCCAGCAAACCATCGCCTTCACCCTGCGCACCCGCCCCCTCCCTGCCCCGGTCGAGGGCCGCGCGGAGGAGATCCGGCAGGCCTCCCGCGAGCAGTTCACCCAACCTGGCGACGCGGCCCAGCGCCCCGCCCGCACGCCACGCCGCCAGCCAGATCACCTATCTGACCTGCGCAAAGACCTGCGTAACGGACCTCCCGGTCACCACGAAGAATCCGCCTGACCACCGCCACGCACACACCCAGCACCATCACCTGCAAGGAGTTCCCGTCATGCCCGCCGCTCGTATCCCGCTCGGCCTGCCACGCTTCGACGCCGCCGCCATGGCCAACGTCGCCGCCCGGCTCACTCCGCGCGACTACCAGATCCTGGAGCACCTTCTCCATCACCGCGTGCTGACCACGCACCAGCTCCAACGGATGTTCTTCACCAAACCGCAGCCCACGCGCCGTCGCCTGGGCATCCTGCACAAGCTGCACACCATCACCCGCTACCGGCCCTGGACCCCCTACGGCGGCTCTGCCCCGCACCATTGGGTGCTCGGCCGCACCGGAGCTGAACTGCTCGCCCTGCGCGGCCACACCACCGTCAAGGAGCTCGGCTACCACCCCGACCTGGCCATGTCGATCTCTGTCTCGGACAAGAGCGGCCACCAGATCGGCGTCAACGACTTCTTCGTCGCCCTGCTCCACCTGGCCCGTCACACGTCGGAAGCTCACCTGAGGGCGTGGCTGTCGGAGAAGCAGTGCGCCAAGATCTGGGGCGGCCTCGCCCGTCCAGACGCCTTCGGCTGCTGGTACGAGCACGGCCACCAGATCGACTTCTTCCTCGAACACGACACCGGCAGCATGACCCTGGCCAAGGTCGCCGACAAACTCGCCGCCTACACCGATCTCGCCGACGCTACGCAGATCACCACCCCGGTGCTGTTCTGGCTGCCCAGCCGAGCCCGCGAGACCAATCTCCGCGCGGTCATCAAGGCCACCGAGATGCCCATCGCCACCGCCGTCCAGACAGACCTCGACGATGGCCCCGCCGGGCCCTGTTGGCTCCCCCTCCCCAGCAGAGCAGGCCAGTCTCGGATGAGGCTCGGCGAACTGAGCAACGCCTGGCCGCATCTCGCCCTCGGCCGAAGCCCAGAACAACCCACCACCACCAGCGACCGCGACTCCTACGACGACAGCCGGTTTCCTCCTAAAGCTCAAAGCAGGTGAAGGTCGCCGCGGCCGGCGCCGCTCTCCTGCTGCTCCTTGTCTCGATGTTCATCGCAGCCGCTACCAGTATTTTGACCGCCTCCGGAACACCCGGCAGCGTCGCCTGCGCGATTCCATCCGGCACAGCGAGCGGCACGGAGGGCGCCCCGGTCGCGGCCCCGGCCTCCACCGGCATCACTTCCAGCGCCGTGGCCATGGACAGCGAGCAGCAGACCCACGCCGCCCTCATCGTCCAGGTCGCGATGGAGCGGGGCCTGCCCGCACGGGCAGCAGTGATCTCGATCGCTACCGCCCTGCAAGAATCGCAGCTTCGCAATCTGCGCTACGGGCACCTCGACTCGCTGGGGCTGTTTCAGCAGCGCCCCTCGCAAGGCTGGGGAACCCCCGAGCAGATCCTCGATCCCCGCCACGCCACCGGCACCTTCTACGACCACCTGATCACGGTGCGGCGTTGGGAGCAGCTTCCGCTCACCCGAGCCGCCCAGGCCGTCCAACGCTCCGCCCGCCCCGACGCCTATGCCCGGTGGGAGCCGCTCGCCCAACGCCTGGTTGATGCCCTCGCCGGGAGCTGCGTCCCGCTCATTCCCGGCGAGCAGGCCACAGCCGTGCTCGCGTACGCCCATGCCCAGCTCGGCAAGCCGTACCTATGGGGCGCCGAAGGACCGAACAGCTTCGACTGCTCCGGCCTGACCATGCGCGCCTACCAAGCAGCCGGCATCACCATCCCCCGCGTCGCCGCCGACCAATGGAGACACGGACCACCCATCCCTTCCGGACAAGAGCAGCCCGGCGACCTCGCCTTTTTCAACATGCAAGCCGACGGCCCCGGACACGTCGGCCTTGTCCTTGGAGGCGGTCAGATGATCCACGCTCCCAACCGCCGCAGCGTCGTCAGAATCGACACCTATCACCGCGCGGATCTGGTCGGATTTACCCGCCCCACCAGCCAGCCCGACCCACGTTGACCATCGCGGCCACGACCGCAGCGACGTCTACGTTTGGGGACTATCGCCGGAGTGAGCTGCGCGTTCTTCCTGAGACTCATAGTTACGGTACGGAATGAGGCCGATACTGTCCGGGAAGCTCTTCAGTGACCTCTAGATCCAGGAGACCCCCGCCATGGACGTAGCGCACGCCGCATGTGCACCCTTCACGATGTGGATGCCCCAGGGCATGGGCGCTCCGATCGAGGTCAGGTCGGACTATTCCGTGATCCACATGGCAGTGGTCGAGCGGGCGCACGCCACCCACCTGTCTAGCTCCTGGGACGTCACGGGCGCCTATGTACTCCTCGACCGGCCCGACGCGTTGGGCCGGTGGGGGGCGTACGTGGGGATGGCAGCACCAGGGACGCTGAGCAGGCGGCTCCGCGATCACCTTCAGGCTCGCGACCACTGGTATCGAGCGGTCTTGATCCGTCGCAACACCGATGAGCCGTTCCACACCAGCCAAGCCGGGTGGCTAGAGGGACACCTCTACGACCTGCTCGCCGGCAAGCCTCATATTCGCCTCCACAATGGCAAACGGCCTCAGGACCTGACCCTCTCCCCCAAAGACCAGGCGGGGATGCAGACCTGCGTCCCTCCGATCATCACCCTGCTCCATGCTCTCAGCCATCACGTCGACCCCGGCCTCACGCTCCTTCCGCACACGCCGCACATCGCGCAGCTCCAGCCGGACCAGGAGGCGCTGCCTCAGCGCATGCCCCCGCAACCCCCGCCGGAGCAAACCGGCGAGCAGCGTCAACGCTCTGAGCGCTACCGCAGCAAGATCACTGTCCTCGACCTGATTCAGGCGGGCCTTCTCGCCCCCGGCACCAGACTGGTCGCCGCCTCCCGCAAGCACCCCGGCTCCGCCGTCGTCGCCGCCGATGGCTCGATCCTCTACAACGGCCAGAAGAAGAAGTATCCCTCTCTCTCCACACCCGCTCACGAGCTCACCGGCAGACCCCAGAATGGCTGGAACTTCTGGAAGGTCGAAACTCCCAGCGGATGGGTCAAGATCGGCCGCCTCCGCCACCAGCTCGAACAGCGCCGCACCTCTGACTTCTAACGAGGGGAGAGCTTGTCTGGCGATAGTCCGGCGCACCGGTGGTGCAGGAGGTGTGCCCCGGCCAGCACACTACGGATGTGCTGGCCGGGGCATGCCTCCTACGCCACCGGGGCGGGACCTACCGGATGTAGCCCTCCCCCTTGTCCCCGCCGAACATCCGGCAGGCGAGTTCCTCCTCGGCTGTGAGCACCACAGCGGACAGTTCCGGCACGCTGCTGTTCAGTGCCTTGTGGAGGCGGTGCCAGCCGTCGATGATCAGCATGCCGCCGTTCGGGACCGGGGCCATGATCAGGGGCTCGGACAGGTCCACCTGGGCGGCGTGCTCGGCGTTGATGACGATCAGCCTGAGCATTCCCGCCCATTCCCTGGTCTCGATCCGACCAGCCGGGGTTCGGCCCTTGGTCAGCTTTTTGGCAGCCGTTACATTCCACCGCCAGGCCAGCATCTGGAAGAACTCCACGGAGGAGCTGTCCACCCGGCCTGATCCAGGGCCGTTCGAGGCTGGCGCATCATCAGCCGTCACGCTGTGGCGGTTCATGCCATTGCCTCCCGCCCGGTCGAGTCGCCGGGAAGCTGCTGCGTGGAGCCGGCTTGCGTGAACTTCTCGGCTTCGGTGAGGAAGAGGCGGGCGGCGTCTTGCCGGATGAGCTCCAGGCTGCGGTTGAGGTGTTCCAGGGCGAGCGCGTGCGAGCTGCCCATGCCGAGGGCTCCGGCGCCCGTGGCGGGCAGGGGCGGGGTGGGGTCGTTGGCGTAGGGCCGGATCCAGGAGACGAACCTGGCCACGCTCTGAGCCGGTTGTGAGCCTCCGCCATCGGTGTACGAGACGTGCCGGGCCACCAGCAGCCACCATATGCACAGGGTCTGCGCGCGCAGGGTGTCATAGAGCTGCTCGGCGGTCAGTCGCTCGCCCCGGCCGAGACGCCGGAAGATGTCCTCGCTGTGCTGCTGGCGCAGGTTGCGGGCCTGCTCGATGGTCGCCTCCAGGGAAACGGGTGGCGCGCCGGTGGCACGATGCTGCTCGAAGTGGTTCATGAGATCGACTTCCTTCCTCTGGGAGATGCCGCCAGCTCACGAGTGGCTGCGGGGTCATGGCCCCGCCACCGCCGAAGGCGGGGTCTGGTGACCGGAAGCGGCAGGCGTAGCAGGGGCGGGATCGTTTGCCTGGTGGATGAGGTGCTGGGTGAGGAGGTGGCCGCTGTGGTGGAGGAAGTCGCGGGCGGCGATGCGTGCGGCGTGAGCGAGAGCGTGATCGAACAACGTGCCCGGGCGGGCAACAGGAGGCTCCTCGGTGAGCGAGTGGCGGGCCCGTGAGCGCACCCGCCGTAGCGCGTGATCGGAGGTCAGCTTCTTGCTGGCAATCTCCTCGTCTACCAGATCCCACCAGGTGCGTGAGGCTTGGGCGTGGGCGGCGGCGAACAGGTGCTCACCGCTGAGCCGTTGACCGTTCTGCAAGGCGACGATCGCCTCGGCTGCTGCGGCGTAGAAGGTGTGACGGGTGGCCGAGATCTTCTCGGTGGTCAGTTGATCGCAGGAGACTCGGATCTGCGCCTCCTGTGCCGGGCTGATGTCGGGTGCCAGGGTGACGTCACCCGGCTCTCTGGTCGGATCGAGGGGCTTGGTCTGGCCGAGGTCATCCATTCGCATGTCCTTTCGTCGGTGATGGTGATCGGCGAGGAGGCTGGAGTGCCTGGGCGGGCCGTCCATTCGGGGGTCGTGGCCCTGCTGGTTGTCGCGGCGCGTCGGCGTGCGGACAGTGACGTACTGCGTCATGGACGGTGGTCATCGGCCGAGCCCGAGTCGGTCGCGCTGGTTGGCATGGCGGTGTGGTGTGGCCGGGTGTCGTGATCGGTGGGGAGGGCGAGTGCCTCGGCGAGCTTGTCGGTCGCGTCGAGGAAGGCCCGTGCGCCGCCTCGGCGGGACTCGGCCATGGCCAGGACGAACAAGCCGCCGTTGGTCGCGGGGCGCGCGTTGATCAGGAACTGCTGGGCGCGTTGCCGTACGGTCAGGAGCGCGGTGCCGCCGTCCACGGGTTCCTCGCTGTCGTGGGTCAGGTCGGTGACCTGATGCCACCACGACAGCCGCTGGTAGGCGTAGGCGATGCGGCCGAGGTCCTTGTCGTGCAGGGTGCCTTCCTCGTCCAGGGAGGCGATGCGGGTGAGCGCCTCGTTGAGTTCCCAGCGGGCGGCGTTGGCGTTGTGGATGGCCAGGTCTTCGAGTCGTCCCATGACGCTCTCCTTCGGGAATCGGTTCATGACGGATGTGGGGCGAGGGGTGTCTCGGCCGGGTGGCAACGGGCCGTCGGCCGGGTTTCCGGGGCGGGCTCCGGCACGGTGCCGGGTGGCGGTGTGGGGTCCGGTACGGCCCGCGCTCGTGCCGTACCGGACACCCGGGGCGGTGTGTCAGGCGGTGGACAGCAGCCAGAACGCGCGGGTCTTGATCTTGGCGTGGTCGTGGTCGTCGAGCAGCGCCCGCTCGGCCCGCACGGCCGCCACGTCACGGCTGCCGAACACCGGGCTGCGGTGGTCCAGCCGCTCGGTCACCGCGTTGTAGGCGGCCCAGCGGGTGTTGCGGATCGGTTCTTGCGTGGCCGCGTGGGCGAACAGGTGCTCCAGCTGGCGCAAGGTCAGCTCGCGGTTCTTGCGCGCCAGGTCCTTCGCGCCCGCCGGGATCGGGTACAGCACGTTGGTGAACTGGCGGAACTCGGCGAAGTCCATCGGGGTGGCGAGGAGCTTTTCGGCTTCGGCGGCGAACGCCTGGCCGTGCTTCCAGGTCAGCTTCAGCGCATCGCGCGCCTCGGCGATGCGCCCGGCCATCCGGCCGGTGTGCCGGACGGTGAACTTCGAGGCGTGATTGGCCAGCGCGGCCCGTTCGGTGTTCGCACACACGACCCGGACCGGGGTCGCCACGGTGACGAACGACCCCCACCCGTCGTGCCGGGAGAAGGCCGCCAGGTACAGGTCGATCTGATCGAACCCGCCGACCATGAGCGGCTCGGGCAGCCGCATGGTGACGAAGATGCGCCGCCCGTTGTTCAGCGACCCGCCGGTGTCGAACACCGCCCCGGACTCATCCACCAGGGTCTGCAGGAACGCGGTGACCTCCTCGTTCTGCAGCACCTCATACTCCCGGCCGACCCGGCCGAGCCGCTCGGGCGATCCGGTGACCGGGTTGGTGCGCACTACCAGGAAGTCCTCGTCCGTGCTGACCGGCTGGCCGGTGAGCGGGTCGGTCACCTGGCCGACCGGCACCTTGCGCACGTTCCACCCGGCGAGCTGGGCGTTCGACAGGAGCTCCTCGGCGGTCATCGGGCCGGGCGCGGTGTAGCCGAGCCCGTGCCAGCCGGGCTTCCCGGCGGCGGCGAACCCGGCCGAACCGTTGGCGAAGATCTCGATTTCGTGAGCCATGACAGGGCCTTTCTGATGTGTGGGCATGCGAAACAGACGCGATGACGGACGGGGTGGTGATGCGGGTGCGGTCCGGCCCCTCAGTGCGCGGGGCCGGGCGGGCGGGCTGGGCGGGCGGGCCGGTGGGGAAGCGGCCCGCCCGCGCATCCCGTTCAGGCGTCGCTGGCCGTGTCGGCGCAGGACGCGTTGGGGGTGAGGGCGAACCGGCGGGGCCGCTCACAGGTCAGCGTCGCCTGGCCGAGGTTGACGAGCCGGTCCAATGCGTTGGCCACCGCGCCGGACGAGGCGTCCAGCACCTTGCCGATCTCGTACGGGGTGAAGTCCTTGCCCGGGTACTCGGTCAGGTGCGCGTGTACCCGGTCCCGTAGCGCGCTCGGCCGCACCCCGCCGCCCGCGCCGCCACCGGTGCCCGGGCGGGCGGCGCCCCCGCCCCGGGCCGGGCCGGGGTCGGTGCCGGTCAGCACCGCCCGCGCGTTACGGTGCGCCGAGGCGACCTTCGCCATCGCCATCTCCAGGCACCCCAGCGCCATCACGGCGTTGCCCTCGTCCTTCGCCGAGATGACCCCGTTCAACAGGTGGGCGAGCTCCGCCAGCTCGGCCCGTGCCTGGTCCCAGGCCGGATCGTCCGCGACCGGCTCCATCAGCGCTTCGCCCTCATCTGCATGCTGGTCCGGTGCGAACTCGTCGTCTGCCCGGTCCGGCTGACCATGCGTCCCCTCGATCGGGCCCTCTTCGTCGGTCGGGTCCTCCGAGTTGAGGGCGGCCGAGTCGATGGTGGCCTGGAGCGCCTCCTCATCAGGATCTGATGCGGCCACAGCATCACCTTCACCGGTGTCAGCGCCCCAGGCATCAGCGTCCGGCGCAGTGGGCGTGGCATCCGGCGTTCCGATGTCCGGGGTGACCGAGGCGAACGTGTCGGCGGCGATGGGGTACCACCGGTCAGCTGAGCGACCTCGCGTCTGACCGTCGTTCGTGCCTGACTCGCGGCGGGCCCGTCCGTCAGCCTCGAGCTGGTTGAGGATCTTGCCCGCGACCATCCGACTCAGCCCGGCCGCCGCCCCGATCATCGTGGCCGACGCGCCCGGCTCGGCGTTCAGCGCCGCCCACACCGCCTCCACACGGGCATCGGTGTCCGGCGTGGGGTCGGTGTCCGGAGCGGCGGTGTGGGGCCCATCAGGGGCCGCCACGGGCACGGCGTCGGCGGCGTCAGCGTTATTGGTGGATGCGTCGGCGGGAATGTTTTCGATGGCGGCGTTTTCCGCTGCAGTGATAGTCATTCCGTGATTCCCTTTCTGGACTTTCCTGGCCCCGTTTCGGGTCCGGCGTTTTTTGTTTGTGCGACGACCATCCCTCGCATAACAAACAGCTGGCAAGTCGATCCGGGAACATTTTCCATCACCGCAACGGCTGGGAAGGCTTACCCGATGAACGACTACTGATCTGCGGAAACATCTCGCGAGCAGTTCGCCGCTACGACTTGACATCAGGGGCCGGCCGAGCTCTTCATATATTTCGCCGTTCGACGGTGAACGACACCCGATTGCCCGATTCTCAATCAACTGCTCTCAGGTGAATCTGCATTCTGGTTGACACGCATACACGATCGAGCGTTCATGAATTAGGCGATGGTTCGCCATCGAAAACATGCCGGAATAACGTGCCGGGGAAACGAAAGGGCACCCATGACGCCAACAATCACCGCCACCGACACCATCACTGTGAACACCGCCCACCTACGCGGCCTGACCGCCGCTGGCCCTGGATGGGCGCTCATGTGGGACGGACACGACGTGTTCACCGCCCTCGCCGACATCGCGGACCACGGCGCCGTCTTCACCATCACCAGGCGGGATGCCCTGGCCGCCATCCACGACGCGCACACCCCGAGCAGCGAACCGGCCGGGCACGCCGTCCTCGCCACCGACACCACCGCGCAAGCCCGTACTCGCCTCAACGACTGGCAGCACACCCTCAGACTGATGGCCGTCAGCGGCCCCTACCCGCGTCGCCAGTGTCCGCCACACGTTCGGCGACGACAGAACAGGCTCGTCCACAGCTTCTGCGGCAAGGATCTCACCAGGACCGACTCAGCCGGCACCCACCAACACCACTACTTGAAACTCGAGGAGACGGGACAGCAAACGATGAGGGGAACCACACCGGCATAGGCCAGACATCACGCAAACGTAGCCGCGCACATATTCCAGGAGTCGCCTTAAGGCGACTCGGGGCGGCCATCGCAACAGCCGAAACTCGCGTGACGTGAGCAAACGGCATATCAATAGGTGAGGCGCTCTCAGAGGCCACACCGAACGCGACAACAAAACGCGACACCGACGGCAACACCGAACAACGCCCCGCCCAGCAACCCGCAACAGCGACCGCGACAACCGAATGGGCCGACCGTCGTGTCCCCTCTCAGCCGACGTGGTCGCCTCGCCGCCGAAGACTGGCCCTCACCCAGCCCCGTCCAGCGCCTCTCAGCGCTGGACGGACGGGCGGACCGTTATCGACACCCACCTGCATCACGGCTGTCAAGTCCCGCATCACACCGGGAATGCCCGGCCCTCAGGCGGCGACAGCAGCCCTCGCTATGGGCTTCGACCGATGCCGGCGATGACGAGGCCTACCCTCGTCAGGTACTCCGCCCAGAGCGCCCCGACGCTCACCCCCAGGAACTTGTGCTCCCGCCCGTGATCGGCCCCGGTTCCTGCTCCGGCGCCACACTGGCCACCCATGCGGCCACCATGTCACTCGCGCCGGATCTGCGGCGACAACCGCCCACGTGCCCGTCCCCGACCGCTCAGCGGCCATGGCTCCGGCCGGGGGCGCAATCACCGCCAGCGTGCCGCTCAGCCCCGCCCCGGCGGCACCCTCTCCCCTGCGCGCCCCCCGCATGCCTACCCCCGACGCCAGTGACAATGGCCCGCCAACGCCCATCCGGCCCTCATCCGGCTCCGCCCCCAGCAGCTCCGACGAGCTCGGCCCCGATAGGTCAGCCTCCGCCACAGCGTGTTCATCGAGTACGAAGCCAGCCGAACCTTCTCCGGCCGAGATGGGCTTGAGCGGGATCGGCGGCAGCGCCTGGCGCAGTTCCTCCGGACCAGCCGCGCTGATGACGATCTGCGGGCCGCGCATCGCCAGCCACCGAGACCGCACCACCAGAAAGGCCCAAGCGGGCCAATCCCGGCGCAGTTCCGCCAGCGCCTGCTGCGCCCACAGTTCCTGGCCGAAGGCCGACACCTGGTCCGACTCTCCTCCGTACGCCCGCATCTCCAGGAAGGACGGCTCCTGGCCAGCCGCCGCGTACGGGACATCCGGCTCCGGCCCTCCCCCACCGGCATCGGCCACGTCAACAGCTGCGGCGGCCTGGGCCACCTCCTCAGACAAGGCGAGGTCCGCCCACACCGCATGTCCCGTGCTCGGATTACCCGCTGCCCCGTACCGGATCGCCAGCTTCGCCACTCCGGCCAGTCCGCGCCCGTGCTCCGCCAGTCCCGATATGGAGCCCGGCGTCCGGGAGAAGTCCGGTACCGCGCCTCCGCCCAGGTCATAAACGACGATGCGCACCACGTTCGCACCGCGCAGCACCTCCACCACGAAGAATCCCCGCACCTGCCCGGACCGCGTATGCCGCAACGTGTTGCTGACCAGCTCGGCCGTCACCCACTCCGCATCCCCACTCCGGTCGGTGTCAGCCAGCAACCCTCCCACCATGTGGCGCGCTGGAGCCGACTGATCCGCCCGCCCTGCGAAGGCTCGCCGCCAGGCCATCCCACTCCACACCTTCTGGGAACGGAACGTCGACATCACCAACCCCGGAGCCAGATCCGGGAACTCCTCTCCCAGCGGCTGCCGAAGCGTCCGCAGCTCGGAAGAGCGGCTCGGCTCGGCTGAGACGTGCTGCGTGCAGTGGTCCATGTTGGCTGTCCCTCCCGGTCACGCCCCCGGCACATCCAGGAGCGGCCAGCACCATCGCTCACCTCGCCGCCCGAATCCCACCCCCAACCCGTAACCCCGCCCCTGTACCGCGCCGACCAGCACCAACGCCGTCAACCCGTCCGCGCAACCCCCGCGCCACCCTCGACGATCACCCCACGCAGAAGCTTGAGCCCCTCGTCACAGGCCACCTACCGTCCCTCGATCCCACATTCACCCGGGGCGACCCACCGCCACGACCAGGACGGGAAGGACACCTCACCGCATGACCAACACCGGCTACCAGACGCTCCTCGACTGCCGCCGCCGCGGCCGATACCTACGCCAGCACGGCTTCACCATCGATCAGATCGCCATCATCCTCGCCCTCGACCACCCCGCCACCCCGCTCTGGCTCTACCGCCACGCCGTCGGCCTGACCGCAGCCCAGACGGTCGAGGCCTTCCACCGCCTCACTGAGACCACCGGTACAGGACTCCGAGAATCCCGCCTCTACGATTACGAGAACTGGCCGACGGCAGGCCGACGCCCCTCCGTCCACACCCTGCATCTTCTGGCTCGCATTTACGGCACGCAGCCCGCCCAGCTGCTCACCCCCGCCATGCTCGCCACCTACGCGCCACACGACCAGTACGTCCTCCACCGAGAAACCAGCCAAGGCTTCAACGAGCGATCTCACTCGCCTGCCTAGCGGAGAAATCGCTCACACACCTGGTGCACTTCGATGCTCGGGCTCGCGTCGATCTCCGCCAAGCGCTCCTCCAACAGCCCGAACGAGCGCCGTACGGCCGACGTCCTGCCCAGTTCTCCCTGGATTGTCATCAGCTGACACCACAACAGCTCGCTGTACGGATCGATGCGCTCCACCGCCAACCGCAACACGTCCAACGCGCGATCAGGATCATCCCCACGCACCAGCTCGGCCAGCCGCTCGGCCGCATCGACCGCCTGCCGCTGAGCGGCCTGCCGCAGCGGGAGGATCCACAGGGCATCCCGCCCAGCGAGCAACGGCCCCTGGTAGAGGGCCAGCATCTCATGCAGCGCAGCGAGCCGATCCGACTCCTCTCCCGTGCTGTTCGCGCGGATGAAGGCCTTCTCGAATCGCCAGTAGTCCACGTCGAAGTAGGCGGGCGCCAGGTGGCGTCGCTGCCGCGTCTTCACCACGAACTTCACGCTCGCCGCATGACCGGACGCCTGTCGCATCACCTGGTTGAGCTGCCGAACTGCGGACTCCAACGAGCGAACACCCCGGTCACCATCGCCCGGCCACAAGGTGTCGATGATGCTCTCCGTCGCCAGCCCCTCCTGGGAGGTCGACAGCAAGGCAAACAGATCGGACGCCACGGCACGGCCGAAGGAGACCTCCACGCCGTCATACGACAGCCGCAGCCCTCCGAGCACCTCGGCTTTCCCCTTGCCCGGCTCCGTCACGAACCCCGGCTCCACCCACTCTGCAGAAAGAGAAGCCGATGCGGTGTCTCCCAGGTCAACATCGTCCGACTCACGGGTAACTGCCGCGGCAGTGCCTGACTCAGGGGCTACGGTCTGTGCCTCCGCGGTGGCACCGGCCACGGGGTCGGCCGTGGCATCGATCCATGGTGCCTGTACAGAAACCGAAGCGGCCGCACTGCCGCTTCTTCCTGCATCAGTACGCCCACTGACCGCCGCGCGTGAAGAGGCGGCAACCGCCAATCCTGGCCAACGACGCCGGCGGTGGATCAGCACAGCAGCCAGCAGCATCACCACGAGCCCGAACAGCAGCGCAGCGACAAGCCGCCCCTGCCCATCGGACGCCCCTGCCGCGGGATGCCAGGTTGCGTGAGCTTCACTGCGGGTCGCCGCAGGTGAAGAGGCTGAGGGAGATGGAAGCGGCGAAGAGGGAGGACCGACTTCGACACGAGGTCGTGGCGACCGAACGTCGTGATGGTGAGCATGCCGGCGATGAGCACGCCTGACGTTACGCTGCCGCTCCGTAATTGGTTTCGACGCCCGGTTCGTCCCTGCATTCTCCTCATGCCACCCGCTCGGCCTGCCTTCCCTCCGCGGTGTCCGGGCGACAGGTGCAGGCCTGGGCGACCTCTCCCTGGGGGTCGAGCGCTTGGGCGTTGAACGCACTCGTGGTCGCGGAGGTGGCTCCGTCTCCGGAGGCACACGTTGAGACTCTGCCAGCCGCTCTTTGAGATTGGAAAGCCCGCGTCCCTCAGCAACGTCCCGATGCACCAACGCGCACAGTTTCTCCATATCGAACATCTGGCGCGTTTCCTCTGGAACCGGCGGACAATACGGCTCAGCAGCAGCCAAGGTCATACCCGAGCCACCCAGAAAAGCAGCCATCAAGGCGCCCGTGATGGCAATTCGACCAAAAGCCCCGGAAGCTCTTTTCCGGTCACTGGGAAGGCATCCCCGAAGCGCTAGGCTTCTCCAGAGGGTTGACACGTCAGCCGATTTACCACCAAGGCTTTCGTGGCACGCTCCGAAAATGGAATGCACATTACAAAAGTTGAGATCATGCCGCGCCCTGCGTGCACCGGCACCCCCCGCATGTCGACTCGACGACGCCGTGGCCGCTCCTCAGAAGCGGAAGACCGGGCCCGTCTTGGCAGCAAGCGCACAGGCGTTGGGGAAAGTCTTCTGCCAGCCAACGGTCCGGTTCCGCCACAGGCCATACATCGTCGCTGTAACCGGGTCACGCTTCTCGCTGCACCGGCGACCTGGATCGCCAGGAAGACGGTCGAGGTTTCCATCGACAGCGTCGATGACCACGCACACGACCTCACCGTATGGGTGCCCTCTCGTCAGACCTGGACACTGCAGGGTCACCATCTTCAGACTGCTGTTTCCATACGCCGTTACGGTGAGGACGACCGCGTTCGGCCGGGCGGCCCCGTAGGCCGGGATGGCTGTGAGAACGAGGCCGGCAGAGAGACCGACGCCAGTGATCAACAGGGGCAGGCGCATCATCGCTCCAGACGCCTTGGCGACTTAAAGTGATTGTAACACTACAGTAAGCCACCACCCCTTGCCTCGTATCCATGTAGTAAGCCTCACGAGACGAGATCACACTGCACCAAAGGAGCAAAGTTGCAGATTCGAGGCACGGTTCCGACACGGCGATGCGTCATGAATTATCAAGCGAAGATCAAAGCCCACAGAATAACCCAAGCGCCGTAGGTACGCTTCACCATAATCATCACGAGCATCGGGGGGCCGGAAATGCCCGAAAAGGGTAAACTGCCGCGGGGGTGCATGCGCGTCAGGACTCTACTGCAGGTGAGTGGAGCCGCCGCCGTCATAGCCACGGCAATAGCAGGGGGCAGCGTGCTCGGTGGCCGGCAAGACTCTTCCCCCCAAGCCATGGACGCACTGCGGGGCCTACCCGGCAACCGAGTTGTCGCCGCGCCTGCTCTGTCACGCGTCGACGAGCCAAAGGCGCACGGCGAAGGCCTACAACTACAACCGCTGGCCGGTCCCGAAGCCAACGGCCGTGCTTCCCGACCGGAGCCCCGTACGAAGCGCGCAAGCCGGCCGCGTCCCGACTCGCCGGTGTCGTCTGGACGGGGCGAGTTTCCATCGTTGATGGAGATGCAGTGTGACGAGTTGTTCCCGGCTCATAAGCGGGAGTTTCGGGTGCGCAACATCGCGTGCCATAGCCTCCTGGGCGCCTGATCTGGCGACAGCCGGGCGCCCAGCGTGAGCGGCTGGCCTATCGGCCCGGCCCGGTTCACGGATCGATCGACCGTCTCGGGTCGACAGCGGCCCGCTCGTCACCGAGCAGTCGGATTTACCGGTAACTCCATGCTTGGCCGGTGCCGCGATATTCCTCCACGGGAATGGGGGCGACGCCGGATCGCATGCGCTCGGTGTACAGGCGTCCGTACAGGTGGTCGATCTCGTGGCCGGCGAGGCGGGCCAGCGCGGCGTCCAAGGCGGCGATGACGCGTCGCCCGTCGAGGTGCGTGTGCTCGATCTCCAGGCGGAGCGGACGCGGCACCAGGCCGCGTACGTCGAAGAAGCTGAGACAGCCTTCGTACTGCTCATCGACCTCGGCGGACTCGCTGATCACCCGGGGGTTGAGCAGGACGAGCGGCTCGGCGTCAGGGTCAGGCGAGATGATGACGGCGGCGGATCGGTCGATGTCGATCTGCGGAGCGGCCAGGCCCATGCCCTTGCCGAAGACGTGCTGCTCCCGGACGCGTTGGATGGCGGTGAACAGCTGGTCGATGACGCCGGTTGCCTCCGCAGCCTCGGCGGGCAGGTCGAAGGGGCGCGCGGTGCGGGTCAAGATGGGCGCGCCGTGCTGGACGATTCCGACCGACCGCATCCGGTCGCTGGCGGTGCGCAGCGCGGGTTGCGGAACCGCGCCGTCGTCGCGGGCGCGGAATCGCCATTCGAGCCGGTAGCGGGCCCCCATGGGCGGGGTGTCGATGGCCCAGGAGAACACCGTTTCCTCGACGTCCCCGGTACGGCGTTCGGTCCGGGTGACGGGTGTCCTGAGCGGGACCGCTTCGGCGGTGGTTGAGGTCTCGGTGCCCCACACGACCGGGTCCAATGCGGCGGGAAAGACGAGCTCGACCGACAGACGCCGGGTGGGGAGCCGTACGGCGCGCTGGAACCAGGGGCCCCAGCGGCCGTCGTCCACTTGGTAGGCGTAGTCGAGTACCGCGTGCTGGCCGGGATAGAGCGGGAAGCGGCCGCGGTCGTTCTCCAGGCAGAGCCAGGCTTCCTTGAACGCGTCCCGGTCGTGCTTGGAGCGCCACGTCATCGGCTCGCCGTCGCAGGTGGCGGTCAGGTTGAGCTCATCCCAGGTGAGCGGGCGTGCGCGGTAGAGGGCGTTGGATCGCTCGGGCTGGCCGGGGTAGCGGTCCACGCTGATGCGCATCAGGTAGCGGGTGACCGGCTCGGCTCCGCCGTTGAAGAGGCGTCGCCGCTGTCTCGCCCGGTAGGTGGAGCCGTCGTAGTGCAGTTGGGCGTAATCGTCGTCCACGATCACGCCTTCCCCCTCGTGCTCCGCGGTCGCGGCCGGACGGGCGGGGGCTGTGGTCCGCCAGGCCTGCCACAGTGCACCGCCCGCGTTGAGCGCGCTCTCCGCCTTGCGGGCGAAGTCTTCGCTGGCGGCATGGCGGCTGGCTTCGACGTGACTGACGTAAGAGGGGTCGAAGCCCATCGTGATGGCGAGCTGCTTCTTACTCAGCTCTCGCCGTCGGCGCCAGTACGTGAGCTCGGCCGCAAATGACCGCCCCGGTGCTGAGGCTCCTGCTGCGGGCCCGCCTTGCGGCTGCGTTCCTGCGGTGGGGTTCACACCTGAATCCTTCCCAGGAATCGACATGAAGCCATGAATGAACCGTGAGTGATCACGCCTCAGCGTAGCGTCATCATCCGCTGCTGCGGTGTGCTCAGGGCGTCTCAGCCCAGCGGAAAGAGGAGCACATGGACAGGCTCTCCACCACCAAGGCGATCCTCGCGAACGCAGCCGACCATGTGTGGCGTCCATGGGCACCGATTCACGCCGACCACGATCCCCTGCTTCTGGTCGAGGGCCAGGGCTGTGAGGTCGTGGCGGCAGACGGACGACGCTTTCTGGACGCGCGAGCCGGTGTGTTCAACGCCGCCCTCGGCTACGGGCGGCAGGACGTGGCGACGGTCATGGCCACGCAGGCGGTCACGTTGATGGCGTACACGCTCCAGGAGGCGATCACCCCGCCCGCGGCAGAGCTGGCCACCCGGTTGGCGAGGTTGTTCGGTGAGCCGCTGTCACGGACGTTCTTCTGCAACTCGGGTTCGGAGGCGATCGAGAGCGCGATCAAGGTCGCACGGATGTTTCACGCCCTGTCCGGGGCGGGGCATCGACGGTTGATCGTCTCCTTGGCTCCGGGCTACCACGGCAGCACCTTGGCCACTGCGGCGATGACCGGTATGCCGGCGGTTCGCGCCCTGATGGAGCCGCTTCCCGAGGGGTTCGTGCTCGTACCAGGTGATCAAGCCGGCAGCGATCCCAGTGCGGTAGCCGCCTGCGCCCTGGGCGCCGGGGCCGATCAGGTGGCCGCTGTGGTGGTCGAGCCGGTGCTAGGGGTGGCTGGGATACGGCCGCTGCCGCTCGGTTACCTGGCTGCGGTGCGGCGCCTGTGCGATGGCATCGGCGCGTTGATGGTCGTCGACGAGGTCATGACCGGGTACGGCCGGACCGGCAGGTGGTTCGGTTACCAGCACGAGCCGCTCGTGCTGCCGGACATCGTGGTCACTTCCAAGGGGTTGACCGCCGGATACGCGCCGCTGGCGACGATGACGTGTCGCCAGCACATCTACGAGGTCTTCGCGCGCGATCCTGTTCTGGGCGGCCTGCGGCACGGCTTCACGACGGGTGGTCACGCGACAGCATGCGCGGCTGCCTGTGCCGTACTGGATGCCATCGAGACCGAGGGCTTGGTGGAGAACGCCGCCCGGGTGGGTGTACGGCTGCTGTCCGGTCTTCGTACTTTGATCGGTGAACAGGGCGTACGGCAGGTACGCGGGCGTGGACTGCTGGCGGCAGTGGAGTTCGACACCGCTGACCGGGCCGCGGAGGTGGCATTGCGCCTGCGCGAGACCCACCGGGTCCTGGCACGTCTGCAAGGGGCGGTGGTGGCGTTCGCTCCCCCGTTGATCTGCACGGAGGTGCTGGCCGACCGGATTTGTGAGGCCATGGCCTGCAGCCTCCGCCCGCAGGCGGTGGCGCGATGAGTGGCCCGTTGACGGTGATCGTGCCGTGCGCCGGAGCGGGTACGCGCCTGGGCCTCCCGATACCGAAGGAACTGCTGCCCATCGGGACCGGGCGGGTGGCGATCGACGGCGTGTTCGATCTGATCCGGGCCGCTCGTACGCCGACGCGAGTGGCCCTCGTCGTGGACGATCACCGCGCGGCGACGTTGGCGCACGTCCATCAACGTCATCGCGATGTTCCCGTTGCGGCCGTACGCCAGCGGGCGGAGTCGCCCGAGCTGGCCGGCGCGCTGGAATCGGCGCTGGAGTGGGCGAGCGAACGGGTTCTGGTGCTGCTTCCCGATCAGGTGCTGTCGGCTCCGCCGCCCGGTTTCCTGTTGGACGAGGTGCTGGCGGCGCTGGAGCGGGCTCCGGCCTGTGTCCTTGCCGCTCGTGAGGACGATCCGGCGCGCATCGCCATGGACGGGGCGTTGTGTGTCGATGACACGATGCACGGCCGGCGAGTGTGTCACCTGGTGGACAAGCCCGGCATGGACGCCGCCGAGCAGGGGCGGTTCAACGCGGTGTGGTTCGGGCTGGCCTTCCGCCGCGAGGCCGCCCAGCAAGTGATCGATCAACTCGCCGAAGCCGCCGAGCCGCCGCTGGGTGGCTCCCCGGTGATCGAGGTACCGCCGTTCACGGACCTGGGGACGTGGCCCTCGCTGCTCAGGTACTGGAAGGACCTGCCATGCGCGTGAGCCTGTTCACCGGTCCCTACCCGGTGGGAGAACGGATGGGTGGGATCGGCCTGCGCATGTGGGAGATCGCTCTGGGGCTACGCGCCGCCGGACACTGCATCCGCGTGATCGCCGCGCCGGGCAGTGACGTCTCCTGGTCTCGGGACGGGCTGGAGGTGAGGGAGTTCGGCGAGGACGGCTGGCAGGCGGAGGTGGAGGCCGCCCAGGCGGTGATCACCACCGATCTGCCCGACCCACGAGTGCTGCTGCACGCTCACCGGCTGGGCCGGCTCATCATCAGCGAGAACGCGCCACCGATCGAGCACCTGCACTACGACCAGTTGCGCGACTCGGCGAACGCCGACCGCTTCTATGAGCAGCTCGTGGCCCAATTTCGCCTTCAAAGCTGGGTGAGCGACCATTTCCTGGCGCGTTCGGAAGTCGAGCGCGCCGGGATGTACGCGACACTCGTCGCCCTCGGGCGGCTGACACCGCGCCAGCACGCCGTCGATCGCCAGCTGCACCACCTGGT
This sequence comes from Nonomuraea composti, assembly GCF_012034275.1. NCBI lineage: Bacteria > Bacillati > Actinomycetota > Actinomycetes > Streptosporangiales > Streptosporangiaceae > Nonomuraea > Nonomuraea composti. The sequence goes on from NZ_JAATEP010000038.1 coordinate 36,834, forward strand.
TTCGCTGGTGCCCATCGGCTTCAGTCCGGAAGCCGCGACCACGGCCGCACATGCCGTCCCCACTGCTACGCCGGCTGACTATGCGTGGTCCGGCGGCGTGTGGGACTTCACCGACACGGGCGTTCTGTGCCAGGCACTGGCAGCGCTACGCGATGCGAGACGCGCGGTGAGCGTGCGGTTCTGCTACCCGCCTCCCGCCAACCAGCGCATCGCGGAGGCCGACCGGCTCCACCGCTTCACCGCCGACCTCGGTCTCGACGCCCACCTCGTCCACCACGACAGACCGCTCCCGCACACCGGCCGGGACGGCATCCTGGCGTCATCCCGCGCGCTGGTATGTCTGGGCCGCCCCGGCGCGGAGAACGAGACCTGCCATCGGCTGCGGCTGCGCGACGTGCTGCTCCACCGGATGCCGATCGTCATCGACAGCCACGGCGCCTCCGGCTCATGGGTCGCCCGGCACGGTGTCGGCCTGACCGTCGATACGACGGACGTCGCCGAGGTCGCCGCAGCGCTCGACGAGCTGATCCACAACCGCGAGACCTATGCGGCATGCAGAGCAGCGATCGACGTGCTGCGGCCGGCGTACCGGATGGACGTCACGCTGACCCCGCTCCTGAACTTCCTGCACCACGGCCGTCGCGCACCCGACACGGGCGGGCCTCGTCAGAAGGCAGCCGTTGAGCGGCTCTTCTCCGAGGTGCCCGCCGTCGCCGATCCGATCCAGCTCATCTGAACGACGCCCCCAAGCCTGAAAGGCGTACCCCCATGGCTGCTCTTGTGCTGGCCCAGCGCCTGCACCACGTCATCACGACCACCGACGAGAACCAGCTTCCGGCCTTCCCCACCTCGGTAAGCCCGATCCCGGTGGCGTCCTACGACTCCCCGCAGGCCAAAGACCTCGCCGCGGTGATCGGGCAACTCCGCTGCGCGGGGTTCGCGGTCACCTCCTGCCCCGAGCCGCCGACCCAGGAGCGCCTGCTCGCGCTGGCGGAGGCGTTGGGCCTGGGTGAGCCGTTCGTTCCGCCGCTCTACCGCCGTGCCGGCGCGATCGGGGTGGCGGCGAGCGGAATCTCGACACTGACCGCGTCGGCGGCGCACGTGGCGCACCCAGCCGTTTCCGCCTCCGGCCAGGGACTGCACGTCGATGGCCTGCTCCAGCCGATCGGAGAGGTGCTCACCTCGATCCTGCTCTGCATCCGTCCAGCTGCCGAAGGCGGGCAGAGCACGCTCTTCAACGCGATGGGAGCGTTCTGGCAGCTCGCCAAGACCGACCCGGACGCCGCCGCTGCCCTTCTCTCCGACCGAGTCCTGGGACGACGGGCCACCGTGAACGGCTCCTCCGATGTCACCTGGGGCCCGGCGTTCGCCGTCGTCAACGGCACGCTCGTCACGCGCTACAGCCGGGACGGCAACGACCTCTGGGATCCGGGAAACGGGCAGGAGGCAGCGCTTGGCCGGGCGCTCACGACGCTGCAGGTGCTGGCCGAGCCCGACTCCCCGTACGCGCTGCGGTTCACCTTGCAGGCCGGACAGGGCCTGATCATGTCCAACTCCCGCATCTGCCACGGCCGTACGCCCTACCGCGACGTCGCCGACCGGCCTCGCCGCATGCTCCGCGGTCTCTTCCTGCGGGACGCGTCGTGAGCGATCGTCTGATCAGCGACGTGGTGTCCGCGCTGGAGGCGCTCACCCGGCAGGAGCGCGAGGCCCAGCGCCGGCTCAACATGATCCCCAGCGAGAACCACACGTCCCCGTTGGCCCGCATCGCCCTGGGACTCGACAGCGGGCACCGGTACTTCTTCAACACCAGCAACGACCCGAACTCCTGGAATTTCCCGGCGGCCCGCGAAGCCTCCCGGGTGGAGACCGAGCTGACCCTGCCGCTGCTGCGCCGGCTGACGCGCGCCGAGCACGTCAACGTGCGGACGTTGAGCGGACTGCAGGCCATGGCCTTGGTGCTGTCCGCACTGGGCGGCGGCCCGGGCACCACAGTGATCAGCATCCACGCCGACCAGGGCGGGCACTACGCCACCGCCGGCCTGGCCCGGCGCCTGGGCCTGACATCAGTCCTCGCGAGCGGGCCCGATCCGCACAGCCTGGATCTCGATGCCCTCACCACGCTGGTCGCGCGGCATCGTCCGTCCCTGGTCTACCTGGACCTTTCGCACGCGCTGTTCCCGCTGGACGCCGAGGCGGTGGTGGCGGCGATACGCGCGGCCGGAACCTCCGCCCGCGTTCACGTCGATATCTCGCACTGGATGGGACTCGTACTGGGCGGCGCGATACCTCACCCGCTGGACGCGGGAGCGGACTCGATGGGCGGATCCACGCACAAGACGTTCCCCGGCCCTCAGCACGCTCTAATTGCCACCCGCGATGCGCACCTCGCTGCCGAGATCGGGCTCGCTCAACAGGAGATGATCTCCAATCACCATCTCGCGGTCACCTGCGCGCTCGGCCTGGCAGCGGCCGAGTTCCTCGCCGCCGATCCCCTGGGCTACAGCCGGCAGATCATCGCGAGCGCCCGACTGCTGGGCGCTCACCTTGCCGAGCGCGGCCTCCCGCCGGAGGCGGCCGAGCGTGGCTACAGCGGCGGCCACCAACTGTGGGTGGACAGCGCGCGTGCCGGAGTCGATGCCGACACAGCTGCCAGGCGGCTGGACGAGGCCGGCATCAGCGTCAACGTCCTGACCGACCTGCCCGGCATGCAGGGACGTCCGGCACTGCGGCTGGGAGTGGCCGAGCCGCTGTCGGTCGGCTTGACCACTGACGACATGCCTTTGGTGGCCGATCTGGTGACCGCCGCCGTGTTCGCCCGCCGCCCGGCCGATGTGATCGCCGAGCACGTCGCCGCGCTGCGGGCCGCGCGCGTACCGCGCTGGCGCCTGGCCGACCAGCCGCAGATCGCCACAATCCTCCGCCGCCTCACCGCTCAGGAGTACGCCGCATGAACGACCTCTCTCCGTGCCCGCCTGTACCGGAGCTGATCGAACGGACCCGCTCTCGATCCGGGCTCGCCCCTGCGCACATCGCCGCTCTCATCGGTGGCCACCTCGCCGGGCGCGTTCCCGACTACCAGATCAGCGCGTGGCTGATGGCGGTCACCTGCTCCGGCTTGTCCTCCGCGGAGACCGCCGAACTGACACGCGTTCTCGCCGATACCGGCCAGTGCCTGCATCTGGGGCAAGACACGTTCGTCGCCGACAAACACTCCACAGGAGGAGTCGGGGACAACGTCACCTTGGTCTTGGCGCCGCTTCTGGCGGCCGTCGGCATCCCCATGGCCAAGATGAGCGGCCGCTCGCTCGGTCACCACGGCGGCACGGTCGACAAGCTTGAGGCGATCCCCGGCCTGGTCCTTCCGACGACCCCTGAGCAGGTGAAGGCCAGTCTGGAGACGACAGGGATGGCGATTGCCACCCAGTCCTCCGCGTTCGCCCCAGGCGACGCCGCCCTGTACCGGTTGCGGGACGTGACCGCCACCGTCGACTCCCTGCCGCTGATCGCAGCATCGGTCATGAGCAAGAAGCTCGCCACCGGGGCGAGCGTGGTCGTCCTCGACGTCAAGACCGGCGGCGGCGCGATGATGCGCCACCTAGAGGATGCCCGCGCCTTGGCGGAGCTGATGGTCGCCATCGGATGCCAGAACGGCCTTCCCACCCGCGCCGTGATCAGCGACATGAATCAGCCGCTGGGCAGCGCCATCGGCAACAGCCTGGAGGTCGCGGAAGCGCTCCACGTCCTGGCGGGCGGCTACGTGCCACGTCTGAACGACCTGGTCCTGGCCCTGGCCGGCCAAGTAGCTGCCGCCGCGTGGCCCGCCGTACCCAACGAGGTGGTCGACGCGCGCCTGCGCAAGGCATTGACCGACGGATCGGCTCAGAACGTCTTCCGTACGTGGGTCGGCATGCACGGAGGCGACGTCGCCTCCATCGACGATCCCGCGCGGCTCCCGCGGGCGCCTCATGTGGTCCGCGTTCTCACGCCCAGCGGTGGTGTCGTCCAGTCGATCGATGCTGCCGCTCTGGGTGGTCTGGCCGGGCGCCTGGGGGCAGCCCGCGAGCAGGCGGGAGCGGCTGTTGATCCCGCTTCGGGTATCCGGCTGCTCGTGGGGGTTGGCGCCAAGGTCGAGGCCGGCGCGGATGTCGCCGAACTGCACACCTGCACCGGAGGCGACGCGGAGCTGCTCGCTGCCGCGCAGGCGGCCTTCACCATCGGCGACGCTCCCGCCGCTGAGCCGCCTCTGGTGCACCAGATCATCACGGGAGACGCGACATGATCGGAGTACCCGCGATTCCCGCCGACGTGGACTGCGTAGCGGTCTATCACCGCCTCCGCGAGGGAGTGCCGAAATCCAGCTCCCAGATCGGCTACGGCTACAACCTCTACCCGGCCGCTCGGGCGGTCACCGACCACCTGAGCACCATCCTGCGTACCTGCGTCCAGACCGGCCGGATCGCCGAGTACGGGACGCGGGCCGATGCCGCCGACCGCGATCTCGCCGCCACGCTGGCCGGCGCGTACCTCGGTGTGCCGGTCAGCGGCGACCAGGTGGTGTTCACCCATGGCTCGACCGAGGCCATCAGCATCGTCACCGGCTTCCTCGCTGCCTGCGACACCAGCTTGGTGCTGCCCATGCCGTGCTACTACGCCTTCGAACAGACCACCCGGCGGCGCGGCGGCGTGATCGCGGGCCGCTACCGCTACGACGGCACCGCAGCGACGACCGGCATCGACACCCGGTACCGAGCCATGGTCGAGATCCTGCCCAACGGCGTCACCGGCACCCTGTTCACCCGCCCCGAGATGGACACGGACTTCACGGTGCTCGACGTCGTCTTCCAAGCAGGCGGCTCCGCCCAGGCCACCGCGCGGGTCGTGCAGGAGGCCCGCGCCCTGGTGGCGGGCGGCCTCGAAGCCACGGCGGTCATGATGACGCCCGCCAAGGACATGTGCGTTCCCGGCCTACGGGCCGGCATCCTCATCAGCGGGCACCCACCCCTCATCGCAGCGGCCAGAGAAGAGCAATTCGACCGCACGGCATCCATCAACCCGATGATCGGCCAGACCGTCCTGCTCTACCTGACGGTCCTGCTGCTGGCCGACGCCGAGCGAACGGGAGGTATGCGGGCCTTCGAGCAGACGTACAGCTGGATCCGGAGCCAGTTCACAGATCACGATGTCGCTCCCATCCCCACGTTGGAGACCTGCGTCGAGATCATCGACCACCTCCGTGGAATGGCAGCACACTTCACGCGAGCGTTCGCCCTGCTAAACGACCACCCCAGCCCGCTATTGGAGACCGGCGACGGGCTGCGGCCCATGGCCGGGTATTCGCTGCTCCCCCGCGTACACGCACCCCTGGGCGATACGGAGAAGGTCATCGCCTGGGTCAACGCCATCGGCCGCCACCACCACCTCAAGCTCAACCCGATGCTGCTGTTCGGCGGAAGCGCTCCGGCTTGGGAGACCCTGTACCCCGGGCAAGCACGCCTGCGCGTGAACCTCTCAGTGCCCCACCTGGATCTCACCACGTCGTTGAAGCTCCTCGATTACGCCCACGCCGAGATCACGAAGCGAGGCACGCCATGAGCAACACGCTGCTGGACGCCATCGCCGCCCAAGCCACCGCTCACCCTGAAGCCCTCGCAGTCACCGACACCCACCTTGGGCACACCCTTTCCTACGCCGACCTGATCAGGGACGCCGCCGGCGTCGCCGGAGCGCTACAGCCACTCAACGTGGCCGGATCAACGGTGCTGCTGGCGCTGCCGCCCGGCACACAGTGGTGCGCCGCCCTCCTGGGCATCTGGCAGGCAGGAGCCGTCGCCGCGTTCGTCGATATCAGCCATCCTCCCGGCCGGCTCGCCGCGATCACCGACGCCTGCTCCACCCGAACGGCGATCACCCCAGACGGGAAGCCCCCACGATGGGCAGCCGACACAACCGCTGTCGCCCCTGGGGCAACGACAGGCGTCACACTTGACCAACCGCCAGCCACGTCGGGATGCGTCTTCCATACCTCCGGCAGCACGGGAACACCCAAGCCCGTCCTCGTCCGGCAAGACGCACTCGCGGCACGGACGGAAGCACTGCGTACCCTGTACGGGTTCACCCCGTCCGACCGGATCGCCCAGCTCACCGCACCGTGCTTCGACGCCGTGCTGTGGGAGCTGCTCCCCACCCTGACCGCGGGCGCCCACCTGCTCATCCCCGGCCCACGGCACCGCAGCATCGGCTCCGAACTGGTGGCCTGGCTGCACGACCAGCGCATCACCGCCTTCACCTGCACCCCGACGACGCTCACCACCATGCCCTTCGCCGAGCTGGACGCACTGCGCTTGATCGTGCTGGGCGGCGAGACCCTCCACACTGCACCGCTCAAGCAGTGGCTGAGCCGGTACCGGGTCGCCAACGCCTACGGCCCCACCGAGGCGACCGTCGAAGCGGTCATGGCGCTGCCCATCACGCCTGACCTGGACCCGGTGCCCATCGGCCGGCCACTGCCCGGCGTCATCACGCATGTCCTCACCAGCGACGGCCAGGCCGCAGCCGCCGGAGAAGTCGGTGAGCTGTATCTCGGCGGCATGGGCCTGGCCGAGGGCTACCTGGGGATGAGCCGAGAAACCGCGTCCCGCTTCGTACACCTCGATCTGGACGGTGCGGGACCACGCCGCTTCTACCGAACCGGCGACCTCGTCCGCGAACTGGATGACGGCCAGCTAACCTTCGTCGGCCGAGCAGACCAGCAACTCAATCTGGGCGGAGTACGCCTGGAGCCAGGCGAGATCGAAGCGATCGCGCTCCGGATGCCCGGCGTCCAGGCCGCCGCGGTCTGCGCCGTCCCCGCACCAGACGGCCCGGCTCTGAGCTTGTACGCGGTGGCGTCCGTGCCCGTCACGGTCGCACAGCTTCGCCGTCACCTGGCCGCTCACCTTCCTCCCAGCGCGGTCCCCTCACGTCTCCGCCTGGTCGCCGACCTGCCACGCACAACCAGCGGCAAGCTCGATCGCGGAGCCTTGACGAAGCTTGGGCACCCACCGCCCGTACATCCGGATGTCGATCTCCCCGAAGACGTCGCCCTTCTCTGGCAGCGCCTGACCGGCACGTCACCAACGGGGGCCGACTTCTTCGCCGACGGCGGCGACTCCATCGCAGTGCCCGCGCTCGTTCACGGCGTCAACGAAAGCCACGCCACCCGGATCACCATCACCGACTTCACGGCGGACCCGACGCCCGCCTGCCTCGCACTCGCGATCACCACAACGCGGAAGGAGCTGCCATGACTCTTCGTGGCCTGCTCGTGGACCTTGACGGCGTCGTACGGCTCTGGCGCGGCCACGGCCGCCGCCGCGCCGAAGCCGCGTACGGGCTTCCTGAAGGAACCATCCGCCGCCTGGCCTACAACGACGACTTCGACGCAGCCCACCACGGGCTGCTGACGTATGCCGCCTGGGTCGAGCGGGTCCGGGACCGTCTGGTCACCGAGTTCGGCTCCCAAGCCGCCGGCGCCGCCGATCTGTGGTCCAGCGATCGAGGCGAGGTCGACCCGGACATGGTCAAGCTCCTTAGCCAGGCGCGGGCCGCCGGGCTACGCATCGCCACCCTGACCAACAACACCGATGCGGTTCCCACCGACCTGGACCTTCACGGCATTACCCACCTCTTCGACGTGGTCGTCAACTCGGCGGACATCGGCGCCACCAAGCCGGCCCCCGCCGCCTACATCACCGCGGCCGCCCTCATGGAGCTCCACCCACGCCAGATCCTCTTCACCGACGACAATCCCGCCAACGTACGAGCCGCACACACATGCGGCATGAGCGCCGTCCCCTTCACCAGCGCACGAGCGCTGGCCCAAGCCCTCGCCGACCGCGGCTTCCCTCTCGACCAACCGGCCACACCCCCAACCTCGTGCCTCGGAGAAGGCCCGATGATCGCCGGCCTGCTGAACGCCCACGGCAGCACCGCGTTTCCCACGCCTGGCAGCGGAGAGGCCACCACCGCCGGCTATCGAGTGATGTATCTGTCCACGCCGAAGAGCACGGCCGATATCGTTGACGCGCTCGCTGATCACGCCGCAATCACCGGCATCTCCGCTCACCTCGCTTCAATCGGCGTGCAATCCGCCGACGGCACGCTCACAGAGGTGCGGCTCCTGCCCCACGACGTTGAGGAACCCGGCGCTCCAGCAACCTCTCCGAGCAGCGACGTCGAACATCTTCCCCCCTGGACGCCGGCCCTCCGCACTGCTGCCGCCCGCGCGCTCCAGACTGCGGCTTCCCAGATGGCCTGGTCGCTCACCCAGAGCGTGCTCGCCCATGAGCGCGGCGACGCCCTGGCCGCCGCACATGCGCTGGACCGGGCCCGCATCGCCGCCACAGACACGATAACGATCTTGGCCCGCCACCAGGCCGCCCCCGCCCCTGGTCTCCTCCTGTCCCGGTATCTCGGCAGCGCCACTCAACAAGCCCTCGCCACCTCGCTGAGCTGCGATCCCCTCACCCCCGACGGGCTGACTTCCGCAATCGGAGCGCTCATTCCCCTCCTGCGCCATGCCCGGTACGCAGGTCTCCACCTGTTCGAAGCGCCGCTCGTCTGGGACTGGCAGCACCTGACCGCCCAACTGAGCAGCATGCTGGGCGCCGTGGACCTGGGCCCTTCTTTGCTGCGCGGAGATGCGATGTACGACGCCGCGCTCGCCGAGGTCTACGACCGTCACCGGCATGTACCTGCTGACATGGCTTCCGGCCTGGCTGAATGTGCACGTCGGTGGCTGAACGACGCTGATGTCCTGGAGGTGGGAGCGGGCACCGGCCGGATCACCCGCCACCTCGCTCCAGGATCCCGTTCCTACCTCGCCCTCGAGTACTCGCCCGCCATGGCCAACCTCGTACGAGCACGGCCCATGGTGCAGGTGACCGTGCAGGTGGGCGACGCTCTCGCCCTCCCGACCGCCGACAACAGCATCGACGTCGTCGTGGAACACGAGGCCCTGATGTTCACCGCCGACCCCCTACGTGCGGTGGACGAAGCGCTGCGTGTGCTCCGGCCCGGCGGAACTCTGCTCAGGCTGCTGGTGCATCCTCTGGGCCAGGACGCGGTCAGCGAGGTCGAGCACGCCTACCGGCAAGCGGCCTTCCATGACATGCCGCCGCCGGTCTTCATAGGCAAGGGGACTGACGAGCGGGTGACTCACCACCTGACCGGCCGAGGCCACACGACTCAGAGCCATGATCTCGCCGTTTGGGACGACGCCTCCGCGGTCGAAGACGCCGTAGCTGCCCTGCAAGATCGCGCGTGGCCCTACACCCGGCTTCCGGACGACGCCCGACACCAGCTGGGGCTGGAAGCCGCTCACCGAGCGGCATCGCGCCTGGCCGCACTGCCAGCCCGGCGACTGCGACTGTATGCCCTGGCCACGACCATCCCGGAAGACTCGCCATGACGACCGCCCTTCCCGCCTCCTGCAGTTGGGCCAGCGACCTGCGGGAGGCTACGGAGCATCTTTGGGCCGGCCGCATCTCCTTGCTGAGGCCGGCTGATCCCGATCGGGCGCACCGCTGGGCGCGAGTCATGGCTTGGTACTCCCCCGACGGCGCTCACGCTCCCACTCCGAGTCGCGGGTCTCGCGTGGTGTCCATCGCGAAGGCCGCACCGATCGGACGGCTCGCCGCCGAGGCGTTGCACCGCCCACACACAACGGCCGCCACACTGTCGGCCGTAACGCCGGCTTCCGCCGACACCAGTCTGCTGATCGTGGCGGACGCGGCGGAGTGTTCGCTCGCAGGCTTGTTCCCTCTCCTACGTTCCTGCGCCGAAGTCGGTGTCCGCGTGGGTCTGCTGACCGGCCGTGACCTTGCCGGGCAGGTGTTCGGTCTGGCCAAGATCCTTGCCGCCTCCAGCGGGAACGCGCCCTGCGCCGATCTCCTTCTTGAGGGTTCTACCGGCTGCGCACATGACCTGGTCACAGATGCTCCGATACCGCTCGCCGAGGCCATCGGCCAGGACACGCGACACCTTGTGGTCGACGCCCACGGCTCAGCAGCTCACGCCCATCTCGGCCCCTACTTGTTGTGCGGGCTGACCGGTGACGCCGAACGGACGATGGACGGCCAGGTCATACCGGCAGGCTGTACACGTACCCGCTGCAAGATCGCGCGCGATGCGCCCCTGCAGCTACTACGCCCGCACGAGCTACGGACCCGCGTGCTCGGGCTGTTCGTGTGCAACGCCATCACACTGACCCCAGCCGAGCAGTACCCCTCCAACGTGGCGCTCGCCTTGGACGCGTGCGACGGTTACCCGTCGGCGACATTCGGGCTGCTGCGCGGAGACGCCGCAACCGGCTCCGCCGAACCAGCTCACACGACACGGCTCCTTCGAGCAGGCCTACCACTCGGGGAAGTCGTCTACCACCTCAACCGCCCGACCGCACTACATGGCATCAGCCCCTCGATCTTGCTCCTCGGAGATCCCGACCAAGGCGCCCTCCGCACCAGTCCACAGCACAGACACACGCCCACCATGAGCACCGGTGCTCTCGCACCACCCCGGTCTACACCGGTCCGGAACACGCCCACGACGTGGGAGGAGAGCCTCCTCGCCCTGTGCCAGCAGCGACCCGACCCCGAGCTCGCAGCGTGCCTGGAGCAGATGCGCCAAGCCCGGGCGACGGCATCCGCCACAGCATCGACCAGCATTCTGGAGGAGGCGGCTCAGACGTGGGCCCAGGCCGCGCTCGACATCCTTCACCGCACCCGCAGCGGCTCCTTCGGCCGCCTGTTCACCGCGCTGTCCGCGCCGCTACTCGCACAAGTGCCCCAGTCAGCCAGCAGCTGCCCCTACTGTGGATCCCCTCGTAACCAGATCGCCGAGAACGGCCGCTTCGCGCTCACCTGCCCTCGATGCGGCCCGGCCGCCGTCGGCAGCAACCGGCTCAACCTGACCTTGAACACACCCAGCCGCTTCGCCCCAGGGCACGAGTTCGCAGTTCAGGTCGCGGTGTCCGCCCTCGTCCCGGCCCCCGTACTCGTGGCGCTCCAGCTCCGTAACCGTTCCACCGCGCGAGGCGCCTACGCCACGGCCACCCTTCGCATGACGCCAGGACACTCCACCGCGTGCACCCTACGGCCGCCGACCGCGGTGGAACCGGAACTACATCGGGTGTGGGCCGTCGCCGCGCATCACTTCGACCTGGCGCTGGTCCAAAACCGCATTCCGGCCCTGCCCACCCCTGACATGCTGACCTGACACCCAGCCTTCACATCCCTGAGGAACCACATGATCGTCTTCCTGAACGGCCCCTTCGGCGGCGGCAAGAGCTCCGTCGCCGAGCACCTCCTCACTCACATCCCCGGCAGCCTGCTCTTCGACCCCGAAGAGGTCGGATTCATGCTGCGCGCCATCCTTCCCGGCCGCGAGAAGGACTTCCAGGAGCTGCCCCCATGGCGACCCCTGGTCGCCGCCACCGCCGCCGAAGTCCTCGCCTACGCCGGCGGCCCGCTGATCGCCCCCATGAGCCTGCTCCGCCACGACTACGCCACGGAGATCTTCTCCGCCCTGGACAAGCGCGGCATCGCCGTCCACCACATCCTGCTCCACGCCGACCCCGCAACCGTGCGCGAACGCATCACCGGCCACCAGATGTTCCCCGACGACCCGGCCCGCTCCCAGAAGGTCACCGGCTTCCGGCTCCGGAACCTCCCGCGCTACGAACATGCCTACGCCGAATGGCTGGCCACCGAGGCCCACGTCATCGACACCACCACCTGCACCCCAGCCGAGGCCGCCGACCAAGCCGCAGCGTTCCTCGCCGGTACCGCCGCTGATGACCCTCGCTGACCACGTCACCCGGCTCCTCGCAACACCCGTCACCCCCACCGCCGATCATTCGTGGGACGACACCACCACCCATATCCAGCGGTTCCGCCTGCCGACCGGCGAAGAGATCATCGCCAAACACAACACCACCGCGGCCATGTTCGCCCGCGAACACCACGCCCTACGGCACTGGGCGCCGGCCCTCGCCCCCCACGCTCCCCGCCTCATCGCCGCCGACCCCGAGCACCACCTATTGGTGATGACCGCCCTACCCGGCACACCCCTGTGCGATCAACGCCTCGACCCCACCAGCGAGCAGCACGCCTACCGCCAGGCAGGCCGCCTGCTGCGGCGCTTGCACGCGGCCGCCCCACCCCAGCTCCTGCCCGACTTCGGCCAGCAACGAGCCGCCTACATCCGCGCTCAGCTCGCCGGCGACACCGCCCCGCTCACCGCCGAGGAACTCGCCTTCACCCACGCCTGCCTGACCCGCCTCGAAGATCTGCCGCCCCAATCAGCCGTTCCCTCCCATCTGGACTTCACCAGCCGCAACCTCCTTCTCTCCGAGGGCGGAACCGTCTCCGTCATCGACTTCGAGACCAGCCGCTACGAGGCCGCCGGTCGTGACTTCCTCCGCATCAGCATGCGCGCCCTCCTCGCACGCGATGACCTGCGTGATGCCTTCTACGAGGGTTACGGGCGCCAGCCCAGCCCGGCAGAGCAGCACCTGATGTCCCTATGCGGCGCCGCCGACGCCGCCGCCATCGCCGTCACTGCAACCGCCAACCGGCAAGATCGCTTCACCGCCGAAGGACATATCGCCCTGCAACACTTCATGCGAACGAACAACGCGCCGGCAGTTCCCTGACCACACTGCACAACCGCGTTCACGATCTCAGAACAACCCGACCTGAACTCCGCCCGATGGCGCCAGACGTTTGGGCGCCAGTCCGCCCACCCGGTCGAGATCGGGCAGCGTGCGCCAGCGCCCCCTCTGCCCGCCCTCAGCCACCAGGCGCTCGAAGACCCGCGCCGTGACCTGCACGTCCGGCATCGCCCGATGACGACGCCCAGGCGGCTCAATCCGCAGATACCTCATCAGATCGTCCAGGCGGTGCGACGGCAGCTCCGGGTACAGCGCGCGGGCCAGCCGTACGGTGTCCAGCAGCGGGACAGCCGCCAGGACAGGACAGTGCAGCCGCTGGTGGGCGATGAGCCCCGCCTCGGTGGGCGCGTGGTGGGCGACCAGCCGGTACGGCGGCACCGTCAGCCGGCGATCGAGCCCGGCCATGACCTGCTCGGGTCCGGCAGCCGTGGCCAGCATCGCCGCAGTGATACCCGTCATACGCACGTCGAACGAGGTAACCAGCACCCCGGTGGGCGGCGCGATCAACGATTCAAAACTCCACAGCTCCGACCAGCCGGTGGCGGTGACCGTGAGGGCGAGGACCGCCACCTCCACCGGAACAGCGGACCGCCCGGCAGGGGTCAGCGCCTCAAAGTCGATGACCAGGTAGGTGTGCCGGGCAAAGGCGGCATCAAAGGATAGCGGCGAGGCTTCGGCCATCAGCCGGCCCCGGACCGGGGCGCGTTAGTTGCGGCACCGGCACGGACCTCGCGCAACCAGCGGTTGAATGCCTGCTGATAGCGACCGCCGCCCTCGGCATCGACGATTTCGCCGCTGTCGGCGTTCGGCACCGGTGCGGGCCCGTCCCCCGCTCGCCACAGCGGCCCGCGCGGCTCGTAGGCCGGGACGGTGTCGGTGATGCCGTCCCATGCGGCGACGGCCAGCCCGGCGGCGGCCAGGGGCGGATCGTGGGTGGCATCCACCAGCGTCCACCGGCCATCGATCAACGCTTCGGCCGCTGAGTGCACGTCCTCTCGTGAGGGCAGCAGCCGCACCTCCGCCGGACGATCGGGCAGGTAGTACAACCACCGGACTCGCCGAACCTGGTACCCGAGCGCCCGCAAGCCCTCGATCAGGTAGGCGGACTTGGCCAGGCAGTCGCCACGCCCGAAGGCCATCAGCGTCTCGGCGTCGTGAGCGCCGTCCGTGGCATACGGCACGTCCCGCACGGCGAGGAACAACGCGATCCGCTCAGCACACGCGTCCACACGCTGACGGTACCCCCGCCCCACCCTGCAGCACCTCAACCTCGCGCCAAGTTGGCAGGCCACGCCTGCTCCGACCGCGAAATCAGAGGCTACGTGACGCCCGGCCGTAGCCGAGCACAAGTCAAACACGTCGGCCGCGTTCACGCCCGCGTCGGAGGGATCATCGCCTCTCGCTGACCGACTGACAAAGGCAAGCGAAAGAAGAGACTCACCCATGAATGCGGTACTCGCACAGCCCCCGATGCACCATGCTGAGCGTGTCCCAGCTCCGTTCTCCCTCATCTGCGAGGAGTCTCCTTGACCCGGTACGCCGTCGATCACCGTCGCCACGCCCTCATTGCCTCCTGGAGCACCGGGTCGGGGGACACCGCGGTGGACGTGGCCGAGCTTCCGACCGGGATCCCCAGCCAAGACGCCCTGAACTTGGCCAAGACGCTGACCCAGCTCTCCGAGATCTGCTGGCGGTGCTACACCCACCCGGCCAGCGCCGCCGACAGCCACGAGCCCAACTCCGAAGGCGAACGCCGCCAGGAAGAACGCGACGCCTTCGCCGGCGTCCTCACCGCGTTGACGAACCCCAACCTGCCCTCCGACGGCTACATGATCCAGTCCTACATCCAGGTAGAAGAAGCCGCCCACCAGGTCGGCCGAGCCCTGCACGCCCTCAATGCCGCCGAGCTGACCACCCGCGTCACCATCGACGTCGGCGCCGAACTGGCCGCCATCGAACAGGCCGAGCTGGGCAACCTGACCGAACGCGCCCGCCAGGCCGTCACCCTCACCCGCGAAGACGCCTCCCCGCTCCAAGTCGCCCAAGCCAGCAACCTGCTGCACGACAACCCCTTCGGCCCCGAAGCACTCTTCACCGAGATCGACCCCGCCGCAGCCGCCATCGCCGCCGCGCACTGGCTGGACGCGGCCGCCACCGTCACCGCGGAGTCGCTCGGGCTCCCCGCCACCCAGGTCGTGGTCGAAGCCGACAACATCGAGGCACTTCCCCACGTGACGCCCACCCTCGTCCTGGAGCTGATGGCTGACGGCGCCTCGCCTCGCCAGGCGGTGATGCCCCTGATCCGCGACGCCCTGCGGGTCGCGGAAGGCGAGATCCCCCACATCACCGCACTCCAGCAGCGCATCGCCGCCGCCGAGCAACTGCTCGACAAGCGACGCGAGGACCAGTCCGAGCCGAGCCTGGACGCGCTCGACCTGCGGATCACGCCGCTGGATCCCGCCCGCCCGGCCCTCGACCTGCTGGAAGACCTGCTCAGCGGCATCCGTGGCTGCTGGCTGCTGTACTCCGAAGACGCGACCGAACTCGACGAAGCTGAAGACCTCGACGATGAGGAATGGCAGAAGCGCCGCACAGCGGCGTTCCTCGCGGAAGTCCGGGCAGAAGCTGCCGCTCATCGCGAACGCCTCTTGTAGCGCCATGTTTGGCGTTGCCTTCAGGGACCGTGATGTTCGATTTCCGTAACCGCAGCCCGGCACCCGAAACGCATTTTCGACCGGATACCGCGTGCACGGGCGGTTCCGCCACTCCGGCGTCGCGCGAGGGTGTGGCGTCGTCGACGCTGCCGCCATTATGGTGACCGCAACTGCCAATGGTGAAGGTCTCTTCACCGTCGAAGGCATACCGTCGCACAATGCCTGCTGAATAATAGAGCCAGCAGTCCCAGACCTCTTGAAGAGATGAGGGGCGGCCTGATCGCAGGATCGCGCACGCGCCCAAACACCAAGCTCTGGGACTACTCTTCAAGCCTTAGATGCTCTATCCACCAGCTGTAGTCGGAGTCAGTTCGCCCCAGAACGAAGGATGCATTCTTCTCAATCCTTTGGAGGAGTCGCGAGATTTCTTTCGGAGTAAGTTCGTCCGACTCCGCATACTTACGCAGGAGAAGTGAGGTGGAGATCAAACGGGACACGCCTATCTCTCCACAAAGCCGGCGGGCAGCCCTGTCATCTGTGGCTAGAGGCAATGAACGCGCGACCGCTGCCGCAATGGTCGCCGCTTCGCCATCACCCACTTTGGCCGCATACTGCACATAGAGCGGAAATTCGTCCTCAGCCAGCGCCGTGAACTCCAAAGCCCCGGATCTGAGACGTTCCGCAACATTGATTGGCACAATGACGCGTTCTCCATCAACGTAGTCTCGAAGGGAAGAAACTTCTTGGGCGGCCTCGTCTACCATCACAAAGACGAGGTCGTTCGCCGCAGCGATCTCATCGAATTTCTGCGTGGCTATCAAGTTAATGGCGACACAGGCATCAAGCAGAAGACGCGCGGTCATAGAGTCAGCCCGTAGGATCTATGTCAACGAGGTCGAAAACTTGCGGAGCCCCATCGTCACTTACGTCGGGGCTGCCGGTAAGAGAGCGGTAGATGTCGCGTGCTCCTACTCTGTCAGTACGGAGGAATCGGGCTAGTTGCCCTTCTGTGATCTTGCCTTGCGCGTAGAGTTGCACTGCCAGCGTGCGATAGTGCTGCGGCAGAGAATCCCCTTCTCCTAGCAGCTCGCTCATACCTAGATGGCGCTCGGCTGCACGTGGCTTGAACTTATTATCCACCAGCTTGTCCCAAGTGCCGCCCGGAATGAGTTGTAGATCTTCAAGGCGGTGAGTCATAGCTTGGACGGACACTCGGTATGCCCTGGCCAGCTGCAGCAGCGTAGTGGGGGTTGCCTTGCCCCCCTGGCTTCGCTTGAGCTCGTGAAATCGTCGGGCGAGTCCGCTTCGAGGCATGAGAAGGGCCGCAGCGAAGGCATCAGCGAATCGTTCGCCCTCGGGAACTCTCGTTGAACGACCGAGGAGGGTTACTTCGGGACGATCACGGGAGACGAGGAAGTGCGCATACTCGTGGGCCATCGTGAACCGCCGGCGCTCCAGCGGATGCTTGGCATTGACGGCAACGCACCCACCTAGGGGTTCTGCGTAGATGAACAGGCCGGCGACCCGCGCGGGTAGCGGGAGGATGAACAGCCGGATGCCGACGTCGTTCTCCAGCACCTCGCGTAGCCGTTCGATAGGTCCGTCCCCTAGGCCGAGCCGGTTACGCTCATCGGTTGCGAGGTCTTCGGCCTCCTCCGCGCTCAAGTCGAGGGTGCGTAGCGCGGGGTATCGTCGCGGCAGATCGGCGCCAGCCTGGCGCGCGAGATCTAGGTAGTCATCTCCGATCCGCTCGAGTTCAGTGATCAGTGCATCGATGTCTGGGGCGGGCGCTTTCGCGCCGAGGGCTGCTCTGAAGCGGATACCTACGGCCGTAGGCGGCGCTGATGGCCGGAGCAACTCATTGAGTGGTCGGCCGTACAAGCGTGCAAGCCGGACCAACTCCTCGGGGCGGACCTCGCGGCTGCCTTTCTCCATCGCGATGAGGAGAGGACGGCTGACGCCCAGTTCGGCGGCGGCCTGCTGTTGCGTCAGCCCTCGCGCCTCCCTGGCTGCTCGAAGCCGAAGTCCTAGTGAAGATGCGCTCTCTTGTTCGGTACTCACAACATCTATGGTCATCACGCAGCCGTCCTGTCCCATGGTGGGGGGGTATCTCCGAACTTGGCCGACACCACGGCCCACTCCTGACAGTAGGTACGGTAGAGCCGGACAAGATCGTTGCTGGAGATCATTCTGGACGCAGATCGTAGAGCCGGGAACTCCATCATGAGCGCGCTCCACGGATCCTCAGTTCGCAGGCAGCGCTCAAGACGTAGGGCTTGCCAGGCCATGGCAGCCCACTGCTCGCTGGTTGACGGGTCAGCCCGACGATAAAGCTGGCCAGCCTCCAGATGCCTCTTATCGGAGGCGTGGATTGCCAAACGCCGAAGCAGGCATGAAGTGCAGGTGCCGCAGGGCGTTCGGCCACGAACGCGGGCAGAAAAGCCGCTGTCGCACGAGACTGATTGCCAAATCGCCTGATCGGCATCCTCTGGAACGGAGGCGATCAACTCCGCCTTGGTAAGCGTGAGGTAGGGAGCGTCGATGCTGAACGCCTCACCGGTCACAGAACCGACGAGAGCGCTCATCATGTGCAACGTCTTGGGGTGCATGGCACGCGTGGCCTGAGCACCGTACTGAGAACGCAAGTAAGGCAAGTTGATGGCGCCGATTCCGTTCTCATACACCCTGAGAAGGCGGCGTCCCATGGTCCAGGCCACAGCGATCCCTGAAGCGAGATAGACAAACCCTCTCGTTCGTTGACTCGATTCGACACCCGACAGACGTAGATTTATGTTGAACTGCACAGGCAGACAATACCCATAGATCAGATTCTTGATGACTTGACGCTGCTGATACAGCATCCAATTATTGGTGAACACGCTGACGGCCACAATGCGCCGCTCATTCACAAGGAGATCTCTCGCGAGCCCGGCAGTCGAATCCATCCCTCCAGAAAACAAGACTGGATCGGCATCCGGAGGCGCCGCCTCGAAGAGGGGCGACTGACCTGGCGTCAGAGGACCCTCTCCCTGGCAGAACTCAAGAATCCATTCGTCATCAGACAACCAGCAAAGCAATTGCGCAAGTTGTTCTGCGTTGGCGTTCCAGACATCCGGACGCCTCACGGGGATTCGCACACGCATCGTTCGAGACCAGTTGCGGCCGTAGGCTGAGCCTTTCCACCCCTTTCGAGGAGTCAAGCGATCAGCAGCATGAATACACGCTGCCACCTCGAGGAGATCTGCCGCATACCACGGAATCTGCTGGGCAAGCCGATCCATGACCCGCTGACCGTCCAGAGTAAGGGCGACGCCCCACGCAAGATCTACGGGAGGCTCAGCGATCCCGCCCGGCCAGCAGGCTGCACCGTACCAACACCGGCCAGAACGCAAGGCCATCACAAATCTCCCAAAGACGTCTCAAGCAAGTCGGAAGTAGACATGCTGCGCATCTTGAATCCGGGGGCACGCAGCCCCTTCCCGTCAGGATGCCGTAGCAACCTGCCGGCAAGAGCCTTGATCTGCGGATGCGCCAGGACAAGTTCCATGATGTTCAGAACCTGAAGGAGTTCTTTGCCCCTGCGCACTGCATCCTTGACCATCCGATCGAAGCCGAAGTGGAAGGCAAGCTCTTTGAGAGAAGCCTCCGCCACGACCTGTTGAGCCTCTGAGGTCGAGCAGCTTGCGAGCTTCTCGGCCTGGGTCTCCACAAGGGCATCAGCAACCTGCCGGGTGATCACAGTGGGTGAGTGCTTCGAAGCGTACAACGGATCATGGTCATCGATCCCGAGGTCTAGTTCCGAGCACTTGGTCTGCGCGCGCTGGACAGCCTCATCGGCGATGTCCCGCAGCTCTGGAACACCACCTACATCACGAAAGGTACGAGCGAAGGCCTGCGCCGTCGCACGCGCGAGCTGGTCAAGCGAGGCCCCGCTGTCGATACAGCGCCAGACCTTACTCCATCCGGGAGGAAGGCCCCGCAGCCACCTGTCGTCGTCCGGCATGACGACCACCTTGCCCTTTTAACTATGTCATCATCTAGAGCGTACTTCTCTCACCTAATGTGTCAATATGTAAAAGCTGGGCGGCGGAAGGGCCCGTCCAGCTACCGCCCTCGACCCGGCCGGAGACCAGCGATGCAGTCGAACACTCCCGAACCTGGAGAGACCCGCAAGACCACGCTCTACCGCCTGCAAGAAGCAAGAGGACACCCGGACGAACTGCGGAAGGTCATCGTGCCTCGGTACTTGGATGACGAGCGATTCACGGCCGACCCCGTCGACGTCGCCGGCATCCCGTCCCTCCTCGTCCATGGCACGATCTCCAAGGGCGTCACGGACTGGTCAGCCGTACTCGAAAAGCTGACCTCCGCCTCCATCGAGGAGACGAACTGCACGGCGGCCGCCGTACTCGTCATCCCGGTCGACGAGGCGATCTTCGCTCTCAGCTACGGCATGGGCCACCTGCTGATCGAACCCTTGTTCATCGATCCAGGGTTCGGCCTCAGCTTCGCCGTACGAGCCGTCGACCCAAAGAGCGTCAGGCAGGTCACCCGGACGGCCATGCTCGCTCAGCCACGTTACGAGCGCAGCTCTGTCCCCGGCGGCCAAAACATCCGCTGGTATGGCATCGAAGAGTACGGCGAGATCGTTGGCAGGATCACCGGCCAGTTGGCCAACGTCGAACTCACCTTCAACCGCGGGCGGAAACGCCGTATCAGCGTGGCTGGCACCGACTCCCTCAAGGTCCACCTCGCCACCGACCCGGAGGACCTGCTGGATGACCTCCGGCGTATCGGCAAGGTCTGCGCCAAGGAGTCTCCAGCCGAGGAACTCGAGTTCATCGCACGCCTGCGTGCGCTGAAGCCGAGAGACCCATTAATTCCCCGGCTCAACGACTCACTGGACGACCTGCTCGGCGGCGGCACGGAAGGCGAACTTGCCCTCGCGCTGCCCCTTGCCTGCCATGACGTGGAGGAAGAGCACCAGTCGTACAGGGTGAAGATTGGTCAACGAAGGTTCACCACGGAGGAGGACCTGTCCCTCGAGACGATCCTGGCTCTGACTCAACCGCTTCCTGCAGGCCGGCGAATCAAAGCGCTCCGAGACGGCTACATCCAGATCTGCGCCGACCACGAAGGTGAGGAGCCGCTGAGCCGGAGGGTAAAGGGACATCTGTGGATCTCCGCTGACATCCCCATGGACGCACATCGGTACTTCCTGCACGAGGGCAAGTGGTACGAAATTGGCACCGCCCACCTGGAGACCATCCACAATCACGTCAAGCAGCTGCTGTCGCAGGCCCCCTCTATATCCCTCCCTTTGTGGGATCCGGCTTTCACCCGCGAGGACGCCTACAACGACGAGGTCGCCCGGCACGGCCAGTTCCTACTGCTCGACAAGAAGGTGTTGCGCACCACCCAACACCCTCATGGCGTCGAAGCGTGCGACCTCCTTGGGCCCAACGGCGAATTCATCCACGTCAAGGCACCCACTGGGTCGGGAGAACTGAGCCACCTCTTTCGCCAGGCTCTCACGTCCTACGACGCCCTCCGCTACGACCCCGAAGCACGGGAAGAACTGGACAAGCTCGTCAAGGCCACCCGCCCCGGCATGTCCGTCCCGGCACGTCCTACGGTGATCTTCGCGATCGCACTGAAGAGCAAGAAGAAAGGGCAACCGGCTACCTACCGCCCGCTGACCGTGGATACCTTGTTCACCTTCTCCCAGGTCTCTCTCATCCATACGGTTCGGGTATTCGACCTGGTGCAGGTGAAGGTCGAGGTCATCGACATCAGCCCACAGCCATGACAGCCGTGCGGGGCCTCTCCTTCACACTCCTCCGCCGGGATATCGCATGCCTACGCATCGGGCGTGACGGATGACCACGACGATCCTGCGCTTCGCTTCCAGGCCCGGGGCTTGTCCAGGCGCTCCTGCGTGGTGTCGGGGGCGTGGTCATGTCGCAGACGATGGGTGTGGAGTCGGGCGGGATGTCCATGAAGGGACGCCTTTCCGTTGACAAGGGCTTCTGGTGGCCTCTCTGGTGCCGTGAGGCGGCCTCGAACACGTCCGTGCCCGCGGACTTGTCACCGCGGGCAGCATCCCGATTCGTCGGCCGTGATATCCAGCCCTTCCGTGCTGAACTCCAGCCGCAGCCCGGCCAAAGCAGAATCGCACGGCCTGCGGGGCCTGACCACCAGGACATGGGCAAAGCGGCCATATTTGGCGACCGCCAAAGAGTGCGCCAAAGCTCATTGCACACATTGAATTCATAGAGTCGCCCATGGTTTCGTCGGGGTATTCGAGTTCTTGAGCCCCATGCGGTCGAACCCCCAGAGGTCCAATCATGCGTCAACGCTTATGCCTTCGGCGCTTTCGGGAGCAGGTCGTCTGGGCCGCGATAAAGCAGGCGGATGCCGATGCCAGTGCGAAGTCGTCGAGCACGCAACACGCCCTGGCGCTCGCGGTTGAGGCGAATGGCGGCCTCTCCGAGCAGGTCGTAGCCGCTGGACCAGATCTCAATCTTGTCTGGTCCAGTGTCAGTCACGCGCAGCCAGGTACCAGGCTCAGGTACCGTCCCGTACCAGGTGACCTCCTGCAAATCCTCGACCCTGCGGCCCCATCGAAGCGAGCGCTGTGCCCGCGAGGGGTTCACGAATGCCACCCAGGCTGACCGTGACTCGGGTGTAGGCCAGTTTTCGCTCAGGGCCTGCGCAGGGTCAAGGTCGTCAATCCATTGGCGCATTTCGGCAGCCGAGTCGAATGTGGCGGCAGTGCTCTTGACTGCCGATATTGCCGCGAGGCGATGGTCGAAGCCAGAGCGTATGAGGATCGAGGCGGCCCGATTGAACGTTCCCGTCTCGATTGCGGTTACTGCCGTGCCCAACAAGGCGTCGGCCTCGAGGTTGCCTTGGGCAGTTTCGTAGACCCTGGCAGCTTCTATTCCCCAGACCAGCCGGTAGATGACGTCGGCCTCGATGAACTGCGCTATCGCGACGCGGTCGCCGGAAAGGTCGCCGAGGGCCAGACCGTGAACCCAGTGCCTCAATACCTCGTGCCAGTTGTCGAGCACTGTCTCGGGAGCGAAGACTTCCATCGCGAACAGAGTGTCGGCGATCGCCACGAGCAAGTCGGCGGCGGTCTCGTGGTCTGCGTCGGCGATGGCGGCTTCGGCTTGGCCCGCCGAGGCGATGATGCTTCCAGATACTTGGGCGAGCTCGGACCCGGCGTTGGCACCTAGTCCAGCCAAGAACCAGCCGCGGCGTTGGGACGGTGTGGACGTTTGCCACAAGTGCCTAGTCCGGCTGTACACCAGTCCGCGTACGGCAGCGGCTATCGTGTCGTCGTAGCGGCGAAGTTGCCGTTCCCACAGCGAATCGCGCAGAGCATCCGTGACGATCTGCGTCGCGGCGTCGGCGACATTGTCCAAGCCGCTGTCTCCGACGACGCTCAGGATGCCGATGTCGAGCAACGCGAGGTTCGACTGCCAACTCTGGACAGCGGCGGCCCGTCCCTCATCAGTCTCCTGGGACACGATGGGCAGGGACCAGTCGGGGCCGCCAGTGAGGTATTCGAGAAGGGGCTCCACCGAAGTGAGCCTCTGCGATGCGTACATCCTTTTCAGGAGTTCAACGCCGATATCGATGAGACCGGATCGCAGGACCTTGCCGCCATCTCCCTGCGTGAGTGCGAGCCACTCTCGCCAATGTCTTTGAGTTGGCTTGAAGATCGGATAGAGAACGAGCCCTTCAGCGTCAACGAACGCGCGGCCCGCACGCCCGATCACGTTCGCGAACTCGGAACCCTTGAGCACGTCCCTGCCGCGGCGAAGGCCGTGGAAGAGGACCGCCGACGCGGACAGGTTCAGTCCCTGGGCGAGAGTCGGTGAGGCAATAGTGACCTTCAAGCTGCTCCGCTGTAAGAGTCGCTCGATCTCGCGCCGGAAGGGACCGGGTAGCGCTCCGTGGTGGATGGCCACGCCTAACCGAAGACACTCCAATATCGGATGGTCGGCACCGAACCACTCGGCGCCCACGGCGAGCGCATCGTGAAGGTCGACGTCCGTGGGCAGGACGGAGGAAATGAGGTCTCTGCGGTAGAGATCGATGATCGCGCGAGCGTACGGCTCCACGGAATTCCGCTGGGGGCAGAAGACGAGGACGGTCTGGCCTTCTTCGACCAGACGCCACGTGGTGGCGATGACGTGTTCACGTTGGTCCGCCGGGAACATCTTCCTGCGCCGGCCGCTCGGCTTCTTCGCCTCGAAGTAACGCGGGATGAACGGTTGGTCAGGCCCGAGAGTGACAGCCAGTCGCGCATGGTCTTTACGCCACTCGACAAGGCCGAAGCGCTGCTGCGTCGGGCGCCACTCCTCGCGGTGCAGACCGTCCGGGTCATCATCAGTGATCCATGCGACGAAGTCGTCGAGTTCGCTCCCGGACGGAAACACGGCCGAAAGACACAGGATGCGGCGCGTCGAAGCGTCTGGACGACGCAGGAGCCGCTGGATCTGGGCTTCGTAGCGGACCTCACGCTCGGTGGCTCCGATCATGTGCCCCTCGTCCAGGACGACGAGGCCGACATCATCGAGCACAGACGGGTCGGATCGAAGCGCGAAATCCAGCTTCTCCGGGGTCGCCACGACAATTGCGCTGGAGCGCAGGGTGTCCTCGTCGACGTCGCTCGTCCCCATGCTCCCGTAAAGGGACGAGACGCGGATGCCCAGCGGCGAAAAGGTTCGCGCGAGGACCTGCTCAGTCTGGGCGGACAAGGCTCGCAGCGGGGTGACGTACACCGTACGTCGGCCCTGTGCAAGACATGCCAAGATCGACAGCTCGGCGATACGGGTCTTGCCAGCGCTGGTCGGCAGCGCGACAACGAGATCCCGTACGTCCTGAAAGATCCTGCCAACGACGTGGAGTTGAGAGGGCCACAGGTCTATCTCCGAACGTTCCCGCGCCAGGAGCGACTCAACGAAGGTCCGCCGGAGATAGCGCCATCGTTCGACGTTGTCAGCAGCTCCTGGCGGTGGTTCATTCGGGATGTTCGTCTCAAGGCTCGTGTCGAACAGGCCACCGAGCAGATGCCGGGTGAGCCGGTAAACCCACCACGGGCCGGGGGCGCTCACGTCCGAGGACGCCTGCTCGCCAAGCCGCAGCTCTTCGAGGGCCGCATCGAGCAGGTCTCGGCTACCGATCTCGATCGCGAACAAGGCGGCCGAGACCGCCGCAAGATAGTTCTCGCTGAGGAGGAGGACGACGGGGCCGACCTGGTCCGGTGGTGTATCTTCCTCCGTACTGCTGTCCGCTGTGGTCAGGTTCGACAACAGAGCGTCATCGGAGAGTTGGGGAGAGGCACGCAGCGACTGCGCTCGCTGCTCGATCGAACTCAAGTCGCGCAATACGAGGTCGGCCAGCGTCTGTTCCATCGGCGTTAACCGCCCCGACTGTCGGCTCGCGCGGATCAGCGAAAAGGCCCGCGCGGCGTAGCCGCCGAGATGGCTGGCCGCGCCGGCGATGAGTCCATGAAAGACCAGGTCTGCTTCGGGCGTCGCGTTCCGGGTGGCAGCCTCGAGGGCGTAGGAGCTTTGGATAAACCCCTGCTGTGCGACGGCGATCTGCTCGGTCGTGTCGTTGTCCGCGGCCTCCAACAGCTCAAGACTGGTGGCCAGTAACGCGTACCCGTAGTTGAGCAGGTCCGCGTCCAGAAACGGACTGAACGTGGGCGCGTCCCGAGGAAGAACGCCATCGCGCCGGATCATGGATTGGGCCTGCCCACGGGCCAGCAGGCGCCCGCGAAAGCCAGTGTCGGTGGCTATGGCAAGACTTTCTGCCAGATCCCGTGCCTCACGAGCCACCGACGGTCACCCCTTCGTAGGCGTTCTCAATGAACTCTTTGTGGCCGCGGACCCGAAGCGTGATTGTCAGCTGTGGCACGGCGCCTGAGTACGCCTGGAGATCGGCTGCCACATGTCCACTCGGGTCGCTGCTCGTGAAGAGGAACATCAGGTGACTCACGCGGTCGGGGCGGACGCCTTCCAAGAGCTGCATGTCAAGCACGGCCTCGCCGACATCGCCGTCGACCGAGGACAGGAGCCGCTCGGCGAATTGGGTGAGCGAGTGCGGCGAGGGCAACTCATCGTTGCGCGCGAGACCTTCGCGAGCCTCCGCGACGGTGCCCTTGCTCAACGTGACACGGCTTTTCGCCTCTGCCTTGGTGATGTGGGGCTTGCCATCGGCGTCGAGCTTCGCCCCGAGTACGTCATCCCCCCTCATCGCCCACTCTTGATGGTCGCGCTGAATGAGTCGGCTCGGTCCAACCACATAACCGCGCTCTTCATGGAGGTAGGCCGTCGCGAGGATCTCGCCCATGTCCCCGGAACGAGCGCTTGCCTTGGTGGGAAACTTGTTGCGGAGGAACTTAGCCACAGCGTCCTTCCCAAGTCGCTCCGCGATCAGCGCAAGGGACTCAGATTCGGCGTACGCGTTTGGGAGAGTCGCTGACAGGGCCGCAACGCCCGCGGCATCGTCGCACGACTCGATGATGCCGGCATGATGATCGCCAACGGGCACGAATGTCTTGAGGGTGCACCAGCTCCTGAAGTCAGTCATGCCCTCCGCCCACACGTCCGTTCCCCGGGCCCTAGTGTTCGCTGATCGAACTGTACCTTGTAGGACCTACCTATAGAATTCGATGTCTGACCTGCCGGTTCTTGGCGGCCCATTAGCTGGCCATCTCATTGGTTAGCGGCCTTTCAGAGGTACGACGTCTGCTCGTCGTGATCGGATGCATCTGCGCGCGGGACTCATACGGCCGATGGCCGTTGTAGAAGGTCCTGCCGACGCAAGTGCGCGACTCGTACGGGACCGTGCAGCACAAAGGCGCCACCAAGGGCATCATGATCACAACCTCCGGACATAGACCCGCTACAATCCGTAGGCGGCAAGCCGCTCAACCTGATCGACGGTGCTGGCCTGCTCGCCCTTCGTCACCAGCACAACATCCCCGCCCTCGTGAGACGAAGAAGCCACGACGCCAACTCCAGCCTCGACATACGCACCATCTCGCCATGGGTGAAGGGCAGCCGGTTGCTCGGCGACTTCAAGTCCCACCCGCCCTACCAGGCCGACCTGCGGCTTTATCCGGGTCTGTAGTAACGTCATCCGATCAGCCACATGTGAGTCACGTCGTCTCCCGGGCCGTGCCGATCTTCCGGTTGGTTGCCCGCAGCACCTTCAGCACCAACCGCGCCTCGCCCGAGCGCTGTCGTGATACAGCTGCGGCAGCACCGAAACGTAGTGTCGGCGGTCAGCACGATGCCGGCATGCCCCAGCGTGTAGAGCTCGAATGTCTCGCTCCTGCGTTGACCTGCGGCTTTTGGCCGGCTTACCGATCTCGAGCCGCGCCATCTGAACGATCGCCCAAAATTGCTTGGGGAACGCTTAAGCCGAAGGTTAGAGGCCAGCGCGTCCAACGAAACCGCAGATCGGACGTTGTAGCTGAAGTGTTTGAGCATCACCAGGTTGCTGAGTTACGAGCAACGGGTACGGATTGCTAGCGGATGATTGCTCGGCGGTTGCTCAAGGCGCGAAGTCATCCCGCGAGTTCGGCTCTACGCAGCAGCGCTAGATTAGGACAAACTACGCATAATGCCGATGGTCAAGAACGCATGGTTGCTCGGTGGTTGCTCGCGTGTACATCCCACAACCCGGCACGGGATAACACTGGCCGACACGTCGGCGTGGACGATCCCGGCCACAACGATACAAAACAACACTCGATGACACGGAGTGATATTTACCGAGGATTCTCATAATCCGTGGGTCGTGGGTTCAAGTCCCACCCGCCCTACTCACCAATACCGCATTCGACCTGGGGTTTCTCGGTTCTCGTCGGCCTCGAATCGCGTTGTTGATCATGGCTGGTTGCTCGGTGGTTGCTCTTGTGTACGGACCGTGTACGGCGGTAGATCATTTAGACCGCGATCGTCAGTTCAGACCCCGGTGACGACCATCAGAAGATCAAGTCAGAAGGCCTGCACGGCGCCCCCGGTCAGCGACGGCCTGATGAGCAGTCAAGCCTTGTCCAAGTCGGCTCGTCTCCCCCGGCCAAGCGTTCCTGACCAGCAGATAAAAGATCCGCTGCTTCTCGCAGGGATCCTCTCGGCCCCGTTCATGCGCAGACCGGGGATCGATCGGCTGCACCCTCCGATAGCCGTTGAGAGCAAACAGGCAGGCCCGCCGGAGAATCGGCGGGCCAGCCTGGATCGGGTGGCTCAGGTAGTGGTCGTGCCGGTGTGGGTCGGCAGGCTGATCAGCCGGGCAGTCTGGGCGCCTGCAGCAGCGGTATTGACGAGGGCCGCGGTGGATTCCGCGGCGGCCCGGGGCACCTCCGGGTAGACGCTGGTGTAGGTGTCGCGGGTAAAGGTGGAGGAGACATGTCCAAGGGTCTCCTGCACCACCTTCAAATCGACCCCGGCAGCCAGCATCAGCGATGCCGCCCCATGGCGGAGATCATGAAGCCGCACCGGCGGTAGCCCTACTTGGAAGGCCAGCTGGTAGAACTGGTCACTGACCTGCTGCGGATGCAGCGGCCGGCCGATCTCGTCGGTGAAGACGAACCCGCTGTCCGTCCAGGCCTCGCCCGCGGCCAGCCGCTCGGCGGCTTGCCGCTTGCGATGCGCGCGCAGCGCGGTGACGGTGTCCTCATCCAAGGCGATGGTGCGGTCGCTGGCCTCGGTCTTCGGCCTCCCCTGCACCGGCTCCCAGCCGAGCTGGGTGATCTGCCAGTGCACTCCAGCGGTTCCGGCGTTCAGGTCGACGTCCTTCCAGCGCAATCCGACCGCTTCCCCACGGCGCAGCCCGCGCAGAGCGATCAGCCGGTACAGCGCGGACAGCCGGTGGGTGGCCGCCTGGGCGAGGAAGGTGTAGGTGTGTGCGGGCGTCCACACCATCACGGGCGACGGTCGCGGCACGGATGCGTACACGTTGATCATGCTGGCGCGGCTGAGCCGGGCCCCGCGCCGCCGCTGCTCGGCGTCGACCCGGTGCTGTAGGTCACGGTTCCAGTCGGCGACCCGCTCGTCGGTCCACACCAGCGCCTTGGGGCGGTCGGCGTCCGGGAGTTCGACCACCGCGGCCGGGTTGAAGTCGATCAGCCGGTCCTGCTTGATCGCGATGTTCAGCGCGTGCCGGAGCGTGGCGCGGATGCGATGCATGGTGGCCGGGCCGACCGGCCGCCGGTACCGCACCCTGGCCCGCTGCTCCGCATCGCCGCTGGCGCGGGCGGTGGTGATGACGTCGTTGAACTCCTCGATCGCATCGAACATCCCCGCCACATCCGACACCCGCAGCCGATCCAGCCGGATGTCCCCCAAGTAGGGGACGAAGTACAGGCGGATGTGCGCCTCATACGAGCGGCGCGTGGTGGCGTCGATCTTCCGCTTACGCCGCAGAAACTCCTGCATCCACTCCGCCACGGTCACGGTGGGGTTGAGGTCCTGCCGGGTGCGGACCTTGCGCCGCACCTCCTCCACCGGTGGTAGCGCCTTGGTGTCCTTGAGCATGGACAGCATCAGCTCGGTGATCTTCCGCTGGATGTGCGGATCCTCATCCAGCGCCAGCAGCGCCCGGGCGTGCTCCAGTTCGGCCTCGACCTCCTCCAGCGTGGCAAAGCCGCGCCTTCGCAGCGGGTTACGCCGCCGCCCGTCCGCGTGCGCAGGCAGCTCCAACTGATAGGCCCAGCGGCCGTGGGTGCTGCTCCACCACTCCCCGCCACCCGGGCGGCGGAGCTTCGGACAGGCCTTGCCCAGCCTCTTCCCCGTCGCCTCATCCCGGCAGGAACACGTCTTGAAGGTGGTTCCGTTCATCGTCGCTGTCGCGCCTTTCCCTTTGCTCGCTGATCTCGCGTCGCCGACCGCTCGACGTCGCACTTCCTGCGGCGCTCCCCCATCCTTTTAATCCGTAGGTTCCGGGTTCGAGCCCCGGGCGCCCTACCACTCCGACCTGGGGTTTCCCGCGGTTTTGTAGTCGAGTCGTCTGATCGTGAGTCACGGTGGGACACATGTGAGTCACGTACCAGGGCGGGCGTTATTCACCTTGCGTGCGGTCTTGCGAGCCGCCTTGAGGACCAGCCGGGCGGTGGCCCGGGCGCTGTCGTGATACAGCTGCGGCAGCACCGACGTGTACGTATCGGCGGTGAGCACGATGCTGGCGTGTCCGAGCAGGCCCTGCACCACGCGCAGATCGGCTCCTGCGGCCAGGGCCAGCGTCGCGGCGCCGTGCCTCAGGTCGTGCAGCCGCACCGGGGGAAGGTCGCTGGCCAGGACCAGTTTGTGGAAGCGGTAGCTGAGGTAGTCGGGATCGATCGCCTCGCCGCTCTCTCGGGTAAACATCGGGGTTGACGGCGACCAAGCGGTGCCCATCTCACCCCGCTGGGCTCGTTCATGGCGGTGCAGCAACCGCAGACTGTCGACGTCCAGAGCGATCCCACGCTGACTGGAGGCGCTCTTCAGCGGGCATGGGAACAGGCCATGGTCGGTGTGGACGAGTTGGCAGGTGATGGTGAGTTCGCGCCGGTCGGTGTCGAGGTCGAGCCAGCGCAGGCCGACCACCTCGGCGCGCCGCAGACCGCGCAGAGCGATCAGCCACCACAGCACGAATAGGCGGTCGTCGCGGACGAAGGCGAGGAACGCGGTCAGTTGCTCGACCGTCCACACCGCCACAGCGGGGCGCTCGCCGGTGCGTCTCCACGCGGCCACCCGCCGTGGGGTCCACACCATGGGGTGGACGTGGCGTGGCGACGGTAGCCGTAGTCCGCGTGCCGGGTTGTCACGGATCAGGTCTTCCCGGACGGCTTCGTTCAGCGCGGCCCGCAGCGTCGCGCGAATCCTTTCCAGAGTGGCCGCGCTGATCGGCTTGCCGTAGCGAGTGCGGCGCCTGGCCACCGCGGAGAACATCCTCACGACGTGCCGCCTCGACAGGCTGCCAAGCGGGATCAGGCCGAGGTACGGGATGAGAAACAGCCGGACGTGGTCACGATAGGCCTTGTAGGTGGTCGGCCGGATCCGCTGCTCAACCACCGACAACCAGTAGCGCAACCACTGGGCGACGGTACAGAACCCGGTCACCGGCGCCGCCTCCAGCGACTGAGCGAGATCGCGGGCGGCCTGCCGCGCCGCCTCGGCTGTGGGGAAGCCGCCGCGGCGCAGTCGCTGTCGCCGTCCGGACACGTCCGTCACCTGGACGGCGAAGTACCAGCTGCCATGGGCAGGATCGGCCAGCCGGGGGCAGCGATTTCCCATCCGCTTGCCTGTCGCCGCGTCGGCACAGCCACAACGCCGATACACCACGTGGCGATCTCGAACGCATGTCATCGTCACTCACCCCTTCACTTGGGTCACGTGAGATGACGGCAACAACAGCATCTACGTCCAACGAAGATCAGGTAGATCTCCTAGGTCCAATGGTCAGCATGCTGATGAGAAGCCCGCCGGAATGACCTCAACCGATCGTCGAGAGCCCGTTGCCGGTCGCGGTTTCCGGATCACTTGTCGCCGAGCAGGCTGACGGCGCGGGCCAGGACGGTGAGCTGTTCCTTCGCGAGTGCTGTGGATTCGGGGGCGTTCAGGGTTCCGTCCGCATGAGGGTGCAGCCCAAGCAGTGTGCCCTGGACTGGGATGGATAGTTGCGACAGATCCTGGATACGCCCCCGCAGATGATCCTCCGCCGCGGTCAGGATGTCCGTGCCCCACCGCTCGACCACCTGCTCGCTGGTGTCTACGGTCACGTATTCGTCCTCGCCGGTAAGCGCACCGTCGTCGGTCAGCATGTCGAGCATGCCATCGAGCTGGGACTTGCCGTCCGCAAGCCGAAGCTGGCGGGTGATCGGATCGTAGAAGGCGATCAGGCAGTGGTCGCCGCGGCGCAACAACGACTCCTCCAGCCCGCCCTCCCAGGTCGATCGCTCCAACTCCACCCAACCGGCGCCCAGCAGCTCCATCTCCAAGTAATCCAAGACACCGTCCGGATCGTGATCAGTACCGCCGTTACCGTACAACCGCTGGTAGCTCTGCCCTGCCCGACCACCGTCCTGGTCGGCCACCCCAGCAATATCACCGGTAGTGACGATCGCCGCGAGCAACTTGGCTGCTTCTGAAAAGTCG
Source organism: Nonomuraea composti (assembly GCF_012034275.1). Taxonomy (NCBI): domain Bacteria; kingdom Bacillati; phylum Actinomycetota; class Actinomycetes; order Streptosporangiales; family Streptosporangiaceae; genus Nonomuraea; species Nonomuraea composti. The sequence goes on from NZ_JAATEP010000038.1 coordinate 68,363, forward strand.
GCGACGTGACAGCCATCTCGGTGGCACCAGTCCTCTCCCGGACACGCCAGAATCACCCGATCCACTGCGTCCACCACGTCTGTTCCATTGGTGGAACGGCTCACGCACAGCAGGTAACTATGCAGCGGGCCAGGCGCAGCGATCAGGCCTTCGGTGCCGTGCAGGGCCCCGCCGTACACGTACACGATGAGTCCGCTCCTGCCTTCACCCGCCCAGCCGGCTACGGCCGCGCGGGCAGTGGCCAGTATGTGCGAATCCACGCCGGGGTCCCATCCGTCCAGTACCCATCGGACGCTGTGGCGCCAGTCCCCCGCAGCCCCGAGGGCGATGGCGAGCGTCTCATGATCTTGAGGCGTGGTTTCGGCGACCGGCAGCCCTCCAAGCGTCGTCGAGGTGGCCAGCAATTCGCTCGCCACTCCCGGATCCTGTGACGCCGGCAACGACTTCGCCGGTTCGACCGCCCACCAGCGCCTGCCCTCGGGAATCAATGCCTCATTAGCCTCCGCGTCGATCGGGACAGTCGTGGCGGGCCCGCGCTCGCCAGCAATACCCAGGAGCGTGCACAGAGCCACTTCCCATTCCCCGATTCCCCCAGGCAACATGGCCAGCTCCGGCCTCTCCGGGTCAGAAGCAGGCAAGCGAACAGTCACGTCGCCAAGCTCGGCCAGGGCACACACCACCAGGGGCCGCTCGGGGAGAGCTTCTGGAGCAAGCGAGTCAGCCCCCGGTTCCGATCTCGGCTTGCCATGCCGGTCCAGACACGGAACCCATGCTGGACGCCGCTCCTGCCGCCACTGGATGCGGTCCAGCGTGGTCAACAATTCCCGCTTGGTTGGATTCGAGTGAAGAAAGCCGGCGGCGGGCCGTACCAGAGCCTCCAGTTCGGCTTTGCGAAGTTCGTCCGGGTGCTCAGGCACGTCAATGAACACCTCTGGCACGGCCAGCTGAGCGAAACGCGCTTGGACCGCAGCGGTGAACTTCGCCGCGAAGTCACCCCTGGTGGACTCGAACGCTTTTCTCATCGGCTCCAAATCAACGCCGTCTCCCACGAGGCTGTCCACATCGAAAGCAGCACTTCGTTCTGGTTGTATGCGTTGAGCATGACCACGACCATAACGGCCGACGCCACCACGGACAGGCCCTTCGCGCCAATACGCCACCGGTTACGGTCCTGAACGATCACCGCCATTGTTTGGCATCTCATCTCGGCGTGCCCCGTGCATGCGGCCTGTCCGATGCGAGCCGCGCCCGAGTGTCGGCGCCCTTGGGACGGTCACCTTAGGTGGGCGCTTGGATGCATGGTGGTAATCACGCAGGATAGGTCCGTGGACTTGTGGGCCGAATGGAACGATCCGGTTGAGCTACGGATGCGGCTGGACGCTGCGTTGGTCGAGATCGCAGAGCTGCGCGAGGAGAATGACCGGCTCAGGCAGCTTCTCCGGCAGCAAGCCTCGGCCTCGATCGAGCGCGGCCCCATCGAACCTGATCGAATCTCCGCTATACCCGGCGAACTGTCGCAGAACGGTTTGCCGTATGCAGACGCGGCTTCACCTTCGTCCGAGAAGCTCGCCTTGTTCAAGGCGTTGTTCGTCGGCCGCCGCGATGTGTATGCGACTCGCTTCTTCAGCCGCAAGTCCGGACGGCACGGGTGGAGCCCTGCGGAGAAGGAGTTCTGGCGTAAACGGGACGACGCCGAGAGGGAGTTCCTACCGCTGACGGATGACGTTCTCATCGCGCACCTGAGCCGGCCCGCCGACGGGCGCGACTCCCATGTCGGGTTGTATCCGATGCTGCCCGACGACACGTGCCAGTTGCTGGCGTGCGATTTCGACGGCGCGGGCTGGCAGGGCGACGCCACCGCCTACGCGGAAGCCTGTACGCGGGCGGGCATCCATACGGCGGCGGAGATTTCCCGGTCCGGAGCCGGCGCCCACGTGTGGATGTTCTTCACCGAGCCTGTACTGGCCACTTCGGCGCGCGCCATCGGCATGGGACTGTTGCGGCAGGCGATCGACCGGCGCGGGACGATGTCGCTGACCAGCTATGACCGGCTGTTCCCCGCGCAGGACTCGCTGCCGGTCAAGGCGGCGGCTCGGTTCCGGTTCGGGAATCTGATCGCGCTGCCGTTGCATGGTGGTAGCCGGGAGCAGGGCACAATGCTGTTCTGCGACCCGCGAACCTGGCAACCGTATGAGGATCAGTTCGCGTTCCTGTCCGGTGTGCGTCGGCTACGCCCGGTCGAGGTGGATGCGCTGGTGAAGCGATTCGGCCAGATCGACGCCGGGCCGTCGACAACGGGCAGGCTGCCGGCCAAGCCTCGTAAGGGCGCGCCGGGTGTCGCTCCTCAACAGGTGCACGCGCGGCTTGGCGCCATGCTGGCGATCTCGACCGACGGCCTGCCCGCGCCGCTGATCGCCGCACTCAAACACCTGGCCGCCTTTCACAACCCTGAGTTCTACCGGCGGCAGTCGATGCGGTACTCGACCTTCGCCACCCCGCGATTCGTACGCTGCTTCGACGACAGCGACCCCGACTGGCTACGACTCCCACGAGGACTGGCGGAACAAGCCGAACACCTCGTTGCGGCAGCGGGCGGCGCCATCGAAATCGCCACCACGGTCCCGGATCATGACCCGATCGCGGTGCGTTTCACCGGTGAGCTGACGAACGTGCAGGACGAGGCGGTCACCGCGATGGCCAAGCACCTCACGGGAGTTCTCGTCGCGCCACCTGGCGCGGGCAAGACCGTGATGGCCTGCGCACTGATCGCCCGCCACCAAGTACCAGCCGCGATCATCGTCAACCGCGCCGAACTGCTCGACCAATGGAAGGAACGGCTGAAGACGTTCCTCGACCTTGACGGAGCGCAGGTGGGCGCCAAGGGCCGGGGCAAAGACGAGCGGCACGGTGTCGTCGATGTCATCATGCTGCAGTCCGTAGCCCACCGCGACGCCGACCCGTCACTGCTGGACCAGTACGGCATGGTCATCGTCGACGAATGTCACGCGGTCGGCGCTCCGGCCGCCGAGGCGGCGATCCGTCAAGTGGCCGTGAAACGTTGGATCGGGCTATCGGCGACGCCGTACCGGGCCGACCAGATGGACGCGCTCATCACAATGCAGTGCGGACCGATCCGGCACGAAATCACCGCTGAACTGTCGTTCGCCCAGCGATTGATCGTTCACTCGACCGACTTCAGCACCGAAGAGATCGGAAACGACGGCGCCTCCTTCCAAGCGATCTACGGCGAACTGGCCGCAAACGCGACTCGGACCGCCCAGATCGCCGCCGACGTCGCGGACGCGGCAAGCCGGGGCAGGAACAGCCTGATCTTGACCAATCGAATGGAACACCTCCAACGCCTGGCTGCGGCCATGGAAGACCAGGGCGTGGCAGCGACGCTTCTGCACGGGCGGCTCAGCGCCGCGGAACGCGACTACGTCCGCACCCGCCTGGCCGATCCCGATGCAGGCCCGCTGGTGCTGGTGGCCATCGACAAGGTCGCAGGCGAGGGGTTCGACCTGCCCTGGCTGGACGCCCTGTTCCTCGCGATGCCGATCTCGTTCAAAGGAAAGGTGATTCAGCACGTCGGCCGGATCATGCGAGACGCCGCCGTCAAGCACGACGTCGAGGTGCACGACTATCTGGACGCACAGGTCCCACAGCTGGAACGCATGTACGGCAAGCGGCGCCGCACCCTCACCCGCCTCGGCTTCACCACCACAGCATCCGGCTCCGATGGGCGCCCACCGACCACCGGCGCTACCCCGCCTCCTTCCCCGCCAGAGAAGCTGGCAGAGATCGCACGGCCACCCGGCCAGGAGCCGACCGCATCGCAGGTGCGCGCGTGGGCTCGCGGACAAGGACTCCCGGTCGCTGACCGCGGTAGGCTCCGTCCCGAGATCTGGGAGGCCTGGCATGCCGCCGCCGGCACCATGTCCGAGAAGAGCCCGTGACCGGACCAGCACTTGTATGGGACGGACGGATACTGCCCATCGGCGCGAGTAAGGCTCTGCCACCAGTTACGCTGAAGGTGCAACACAGGCGCCACGGCGGAGGGAGTCGAGCGACGGTGAGCGTGGACCTCGAACACGAGCCCATTCATGACCTCGCCCGCCGGGTCATCCGGCTGGCCGAGGAAACCCAGCACGCCGCCCAAGTGCTCGAACGCCGCCTGGATGCGCTGGAACGCCGCTCCGAAGCCGCCGGCAGGGCCGAACGCATTTTGAGCGTTGCCGCCGGCATGCGGACCCACCTCGATCAGGACCGACTGTCCGTGGAAGATCTGTACGACCCGGACACGGGTCTTCCCGCGTGATCATCGACTCCAGCGCCATCATTGCCGTCATCAACGGTGAGCCCGAGGCCGTCCCATTCGCCCACACCATCGCCGCAAACGTATGTCGCATCTCGGCCGTCAACTACGTCGAAGCGGCCATCGTGGCGGACAACCGTGGTGAGGCCATGCGCAACGCCTTCGACACGCTCGTTGATGAGATGGGGCTCATCATCGAGCCGGTAACACCCCATCAGGCCAGGATCGCGCGCCGGGCGTACCAGACCTACGGCAAGGGCAACAATTCCAAGGCCAAACTCAACATGGGCGACTGCTTCGCCTACGCTCTCGCCAAAGACCTCGACCAGCCCCTGCTCTTCAAAGGCGACGACTTCCCGCACACCGACATCACCCCTGCACAGCCCTGACGGTCCAGAGCTCCCTCTGCCCGAGCTGATCACCAAGGTTCCTCGCGGGAGTATCGTGTGCTGGTGTGACTCGCCACCCCCCTGACGATCATCTGAATGAACTGATCGAGCAGGCGATCGTGGACGCCTACGACGACGATGACGAGCAGCTCTCCGGCTTGCACGTCGTGATCGGCGACAATCTGGCGGTGCCGTTCGAAACGACCGTGCTCGGCCTGCCGCTCCCCGGCTCGCCACCGGGCGGAGCCGAATGGATCCACACGTTCCGCCGCTGGGCCAAGGTGAGGGCATGAGCGAATACCAGTACTACGAGTTCCTCGCCATCGACCGGCCGCTCACCAACCAGCAACAGGCCGAGGTCCGCGCCCTGTCCACCCGGGCCAGCATCACCGCCACCAGCTTCACCAACGAATACCACTGGGGCGACTTCCACGGAGACCCGTCCCGCCTGATGGAGCGTTACTACGACGCCCACCTGTACCTGGCCAACTGGGGTACCCATCGGATCATGCTCCGCCTGCCCAAAGCCGTACTCGACCCCAAGCAGGCGGAATGCTACCGCGTCGGCGACCAGGTCAGCGCCTGGACCAGCGGCGAACACGTCATCCTGGACTTCACCAGCGAGGCGGACGAGGAGTCCTGGGAAGACGACGTCGAATGCTCACTGTCGGCGATCGTCGGCATCCGCGCCGAACTGGCCACCGGTGACCTGCGGCCGCTCTACTTGGCCTGGTTGTCGGCGTACGGGACATGGGAACGCGACGAGGACGCCTTCGACTACGTAGAAGAGGAGGAGCTGGAACCGCCCGTCCCGCCGGGACTGGGCTCGCTCAGCGCGCCACAACGGGCCCTGGCCGACTTCCTGCGCCTGGACGACGACCTGCTCGCAGCCGCCGCCGAAGCCAGCCCGCCGGCGCAGCCCGTACAGCACGATCAGAAGGCCCTGGCCGCCTGGATCCGGGCGCTGCCCGCCGAACGCAAGGACGCGCTGCTGCTGCGGGTGATCGAAGAGGACGGCGCGAAAGTTCGGTGGGAGCTGCTACGCGAGTCCGGCGGCGGAACCACCGGCCAGAAGGTGGAGACGGGGCGGACGGTCGCCGAACTGCTGGACGCCGCCGCAGCCCGCCGCCACGCCCGCGAGCAGCAGGAGACCGCCCAGCGCGCCGAAGAACAGACCCGCCGGGAACAGGAACGACGACAGGCCAGGGAACTGCGCCTGAACCGGCTCGCCCAGGACCTCGACGCCGCGTGGGACGTGGTGGAGAACTCCATCGGCACCAACAAGCCCCGCGAATACGACCTGGCCGTCGAGCTCCTGCGCGACCTGCACGCCCTGGCCCTCCGCGACGAGCACACCGGCGCCTTCACCCAGCGCCTCACCCACCTCCGGGAACGACACCAGGGCAAGCCCAGCCTCATCAAGCGGCTCAACGACGCGGGCCTCACAGCCGAGTAACCGGTGATTGCATGCCTGGTGAGCAGCGGCCCGCACCAGCAAGATTCACCTACCCACGCTGCCCGGCCAGCCGAGAAGTGCGCATGGTCACGAGGTGCCCACCGTTCCACGGTTGCTCATCGGCGCCTGATACGGCATAACACCAGGCGGCACTCTCGGACATCTTGAGCGCGGACAACACATGACATCGCGACACAAGAGGACACGATTCGGTAGTGTGCGGCATTGAGAACTGCGACTTTTAATCCGTAGGTTCCGGGTTCGAGCCCCGGGCGCCCTACCACTCCACACCCCATCCGACCTGCACTTTCTCGGTTCCCGGCCCTCTTTTGCGAGGCGGAGATGGCCGAGTTCATGCTCGTCACATGCTCTTCGGCACGCTTCCGGCACATCGGCGGGTCGATAGAGGGAGCGAAATGCGCCGATTTGCACCGTCGGGCCATTGGCAGCCTTGGCCGGACCGCAAAGCCAGACCCGCACAACAGCCAACAGCAGGACTTGATGGAAGCGTTGGCGAGCAGGACACGCTCGACGTGATCGCGGACTCGTCCAAGCAGTGGTCAAGCCGCCTTCGGCCGGGTTCGCGGTCGCGCAGCGGTTGTCCACTGCAGAGCGCGAGAACAGCCCGATCGGCCCAGTCCGACTTCGGCCGTCCGACCTGACGCCGCAGCACCTCCATTTCGCGACGCAACACCATGCTCTCCGCGTCCTTCGACGCTTGGCTACGGCTCGGCAACATCAGCCAGGCGAATACCCGGAGCGTGATCAGGTCGAGCAGGCGGACCAGCACAGACGCGATCTTGTCTGCACGAATGAATCTCGTCAAACCACAGGTCAGAGCCGCCGTGACTAGTTCTGACGCGTACAGGATTGCGTCCGGTCCGCGGATGCCAGGCAGGCACGGCGGAGGTCAGCCTTCGTCAGGTCTGCCCTGCGCCGGTAGGCGATTCGCTCCAGTGCGTAGTAGATGCCCGCCGAGATCAAAGAGTTCGGCTACACCGACAGCCAGAACCTGCTGTACCGGTACATCACATTGTCATAATCACTCAGAGGGCTGGCTGATCGTGCCAGCGTGCGGGTTGCGGGCGGCGATGACGGTGAGCAGGGTGGCGATGAGCGCGAGTGCTCCGTATCCGAGCGTGATGTGCGGCACTGAGAACACGCTGGAGAGCTGTGCGGAAATGAGGCTAGGAATGGTCGCACCGCTGTAGCTGAGGAGATAGACCACGGCGAAGATCGGGGCCCGGTCGGTCAGCCTGCTGTCGTAGAGAAGGCCACGGGTGGCGGCGCTGATGGCGATGCCTTGAGCGGCCCCGGCGACGATGGTGGTGGCGATGAACAATAGCAGTGCGCCGGTGGTAATCGCTGTGATCACGCCGATCCATCCGGCCAGGAAGGCGATCATGCCGATGCGTTGAGCCGTGGCCGGCGGGAAACGGCTCCCCAGGGGAGCGCCCAGAGCGCTGGGGCCCATGTAAGCGGCGAACACCAGTCCAAGGACGAGTGGACTGTTGGTATGAAGTTGATCTTCGACCAGTGCGGGCACGAGGGTCTGGTAGAACGCTCCGGTCGCCCAGGTGGCCAGGAACACCGCGGCCGCGACGGGGAGCAGATGTCTGACTCGGACCGGTACGCGAACGCTGGGCCGCAGAGACCGCCAACCGCCCGGCGCCGGGGTCACGGTATCCGAGCTGATGGCGACGAGTGCGGCGGACAGCAGCAACAGACCGACGACAATCAGGTAGATGAAGTTGCGTGGCCAGGGGCCGAACTGAACCAACGCTCCGGAGGCGATGGCACCGACGGCCAGTCCGAGCATGACTGTCTGGCTGGAGGCAACGGAGGCCAGCCAGGTCGGCCTGGTCGGTGCGGCATCGACGATGTAGGCGGTGAGGCTGCTGCTTGCCAGCCCGGCGCCAAGACCCATCAGGAACCGGCCGGCGAGCAGGATGCCGAGGTCGTGCACGTTCAAAAGCAGCAGACAACCCAGTACGAGCAGTCCGAGGCTGACGATTGCGGTGGGCCGCCGGCCTACATGATTGGACACTCGTCCCAGCACCAGCAGGGTGCTGAGAGTAGCGGCGGAGTAGGCGACGAGGGTCAGCGAGATCCCGGCGGTGGTGAGTCCGTCCTCGGCTCGGTAAATGTTGAACAGCGGGATCGTCGAGCCCACTGCGGCAAACACGGCCACCAGGGAGACCACCGCGGAAACGAACGCCAGCCGGAGCCTTGTGTCCCGGCTGCCCAGGCTGGTCGCTGGGGTCACGTGTTGCATCGAGCCGTGTTCCTCTTTCCGGACCAAGCCAGCGCTTCTGGAGGTTGCGCGGTGCGCACGGCGACGTAGCCGAGATCGTTCGGTGGGCCTTCTCGGATGAGTCCTCGGGACGTGTTCCATCGTCCGGAGCAGCCGGGCATGTCGCAGAGGATCATGAGGGACGGCTCACCGTACGGTCTCGGCTTGTTGCCGCGTCGCGACCAGTAGCGTCGCAGGCACCGTCAGGCGCCCGGAGCGATCACGCAGGCGGAGCCACAGACCCAGGCCTCCTCACGCTTCTGGTACGTGTCCGTATACAGAGCTTCCTGCTTCGCTCCATCCGCGAGCATGGTGTAGGTGCTCCGGCCGTGGATCAGCGCAACGTCGCTGAGGATGCGGATGTTGACGTCGTGCACGGCGAGATCCTTAAAGGGGCGCGGCCTTGCGATGTAGTCGAGGAACTCGGCACGGTTACGGGTGATTCCCGGAAGCTGCACGATGAAGTCCTCGGCAAGGAACTCGCTGAAGCGCTTGACATCGTTGAACTGGTCGGAGTGGACATAATCGTTGTTGAGTTGCTCGAGGATCGCCAGGTCGTCGGCCGACTGCTTGGTGTCGTTCATCTTCTTGCTCCTACTCTGTGCGGTTCGGTGCTCGTTGTAGGTGGGCACAAAGAACTGCGCCATGGTCTGATTGATTGGTGTCGGATCGCGGCGCCGTCTTACCTTCACTGTCGCGATCTCGCTCGTTCGTCGCGGCTCTCGCGCCGCCAGCCCTTGGCGGTCAGCGCGGGATGACGCCGAGGGGCGATGTAAGCCCCTTGCCACGCTCCAATCTCCTCATCCCCTCCGGACGAGTGTTACGACCCGCCCAGCCACCACGGCGAGTACGGCGGAGGCCAGGACGATGAAGCCCGCCGCAAAGAACACCGCCTGCAAGGTTGTCGACGAGACCAGGATCGCGCCGAGGCCGGACCCTGCCGCCAGGGCTATCTGAAGGTTTGTCACATTCACCGCCGATGCGGCCTCCGGGGATTCCGGGGCCGCGTCGAGTATCCAGACCAGCGTTCCCGGGTTCACGATTCCCCAGAACAAGCCCCACAGCACAAGCAACAGGCTGGCAGCCCAAGGTATGGCGCCCACGCTCGCCAGTGCGATGAGCAGGGCAGCCACTACCGCCGCCGCCCCGGCGAAGCTGCCGATCACTCCGCGCTTGAACAGCGATCCAGCGATGAGTGAGCCAACGATGCCACCGATGCCGTAGATGACGTACAGCAGAGAGATCACGCCGCTGGACAGATGCGTATGGTCCATCAGGAACGGGGTGACATAGGTCCAGGCGGCGAACTGTCCGATGAACACCATCGCGCCCGCTGCCATCCCGAACCGGGCGGCCCGCCGTGTCACGACTCCCACGAGATCACGCAGGTGTGTACGCCCCTCCGGCGGAATACCGGGCAGCACGACTACCTGCACGACCACGACGAGCAGCGTCGCCGCCGCCGCAATGGCGAAAGTGAGACGCCAGCCGACGAGGTTGCCCAGGAACTGCCCCGCAGGCAGCCCCACCACCGTCCCACCCGAAATACCAGCCGCGATGACGGTGATGGCGCGAGTGCCGCCAGCCGGGCCCACCAGCTTGGGTCCGACCGGTGAGACCACGGTCCAGAAGGCCCCGAGAGTGGCGCCGAAGATCATACGGGCGATCAGCACCAGGACGAAATCCGGCGCCACTGCGACGACCGCGTTCGACACCAGCACCGTCAGCCCCAGGACGAGGATGACGGAACGCCTGTTGAAGCGGCCGGAGCCGAGGAAGAACAGCGGCGCCGACACCGCCGCGCTGAACCCCGGCACGAGCACCATCAGCCCTGCGAGGCCGAGCGAGACATGCAATCCGTCGGCGATCTCCGGTAGCAGCCCCACTGGCAGCGTCTCCGTCATGACGATGACGAACGCACCGAGCGCGACCGCACCGACGGACGCCCAGCTCCGCCTGCTACCGGGCTCGGCACCAGTGGCAGCAGCGCGGGCGGCTGAAGTCTGGGCCGGGACGCGGACGGCCGCGGTGCAGAAGGATGCCGTGACCACCCGCATCTGCGATGCGTGGTGCGTCAGCGTCGGCTCTTCGTTTTCGATCATGTGTTCTCCTGGCTACTCACATGCTTCTGACCGGACTCTGCTCGGTTAGCGCGCCACGGCGTATCTGCACGAGCCCCTCGGGCGGCCAGAACAGCTCACGGCGAGATCTGGCTCTATGCGCCAAGTGCAGGGCTGCGCGGCCGTGTTAGCCCTTGATGAGGTCGATGATGTGGCCGAAGTTGAGATCGGATGCGAGTGCCGTCAGGTCTCCCTTCGCAAGCTTCGCCGCAGCCGCTTGTGCTGCTCCGAGAGCGTGCGTGTAGGGGTCGACCCCGAGGCTGATCCGGCGGACACCGACTGTCTGGAGGTCCGCGAGGGTAACCGCGTCTTGGGGACCGACGAGGACGTTGACCGGCTTGGGGGCGACGGCCCTGACGACTGCGCTGATGGAGGCCAGATCCGGCAGGCTCGGCGCATAGAGAACGTCAGCTCCTGCCTCCGCGTAGGCGGAGAGACGGCGGATTGTGTCATCGAGGTCGGAAATTCCCCACAGGAAGTTGTCCGTCCGACCAGTCAGAACGATCCGTCCGTACGCGGCCGCGGCGGCGGCCTCGATGCGGCGAACCGCGTCGTCGAAGTCACGAATCGGGCTGGAAGGGTCACCAGTAGTGTCCTCGACTCCGATGCCGGCGATATTGCGGGCGACGGCAGCGTCGACAGTGGCCCGAACATCCTTGGGAGTCTCGCCGTAGCCGTCCTCGAAGTCTCCGTTGATCGGTAGGCCGCTCACGGACGTGAGCAGGGCGGCATGGTTCAGGTGCTCATCTCGGCCAACAGCGTGGATGCCGTCGAGCCGGCCCAGGGTCGCGGCGAGGACCGCTGAAGAGGTCGCGATGGACTTGAACCCGGCCTCCTTGAACAGCAGGGCCGAGGGGCCGTCCCATGCGTTGGGCATGATGAACGTGCCGGGGCCACGGTGGAGTTCGGCGAACCGTTCGTAGCGCGTCTGGACCGCGACGTCGGACATGGCGGCGGGTCAGGCACCCGGGGCGATCGCGCAGGCGGAGACGCAGAGCCAGACGCCCTCACGCTTCTGGTACACGTCCGTGTACAGCGCGTCGTGCTCCACCCCATCGGCGATCATGGTGTACGTCACCCTGCCGTGGATCAGCGCGACGTCGCCGAGGATTCGGATCTTGACTTCGTGCAGAACTTGATCCTTGAAGGGGCGGAGCCTGGCGATGTCTTCGAGGTACTCCTCACGATTGCGGGTGACGCCCGGTGTCTGCACGATGAAGTCCTCAGCGAGGAATTCACCGAGGCGCTTGGCATCGCTGGCCTGGTCCGAGCGGTTGTAGTCGAGGTTGAGCTGCTCGAGGATCGCCAGATCTTCGGCCGGCGACTTGGTGTCGTTCATCTCTCGTTCCTTCTTCATCGAGCCGGGCGTTCACCGCGGCTGGGTCGTCGTTTCCGCGCCGTCTACGCGGCCCCGGCTCGGCCGGTGTCCACAAATAGGACTATATAGTCCAAGTTAGATCACCTCGACGCCACTAGGCAAGCGTGCGGAACATGAGCCGAACTGGCTTGACTCCGGGAGCTTAGATGGACGACTTCGTCCGATCCGGCGTAGTGTAATCAGCCCCTGATCGCCCTGTTGGGTGTGTCCTGTCCCCCGTCGAGGAGCAGCGTTGTCTCACGAGGTCACCATTGTCGGCTCGACCATCAGCACACCACGGTTGCGGCTGCGTCCGTGGCATCAGGCAGACGCAGCGGAGGCGCTCGACATCTACGGCAGCACGGAGGTCTCCCGGTGGCTGGCCCCGGCCATGGATCGCGTCAACGATCTCGACCAGATGCGGGCGGTGATCACCAGATGGATCGCCACACCCCTGGGATCCGAAGGGCGTCCGACTGGCCGGTGGGTGATCGAAGAGACCGAGAGCGGGCGCGTCGCCGGCTCGGGGCAGATCCTTCCGCTACCGCCGGAGGGCGACGACCTGGAGCTGGGCTACCAGCTCGCTCCCTGGGCGTGGGGCCGCGGGCTGGCGGCCGAGGCAGGTCACGCTCTGGCCCACTACGCCTTCAGCAACGGCGAGGAAGAGGTCTTCGCCGTCGTACGACCCCGGAACGATCGCGGTGCACGCGCCGCCCGTCGCATCGGGATGGAGTGGGTCGGAGAAACGGAGAAGTACTACGAACTGCGGCTTCAAGTCTTCCGGCTCCGCAAGGGCGACCTGGACACCTCCGCGCTCGAGCCGGGCCCCGTCGAACGCTGATCCCGGTTCACGCCTGGTCGTTCTCGATCGAGATGGCTGCAGGCGACCCTCAGGCCGACCGAATCGCAGGCGCCTCAGGCAGGTAGCCATCGGCCACCAGCGCGACACGGAGTTTCTTCCTCGCGTCGAAGAGCACCTTGTACAGCGCGTTGTGGGTCGAGCCCAGTTCTTCGGCCAGAACATCCATCGGCATGCCGTCGAGAACCGTCGCGACGAACACGAGCCGCTGCCGATCGGACAGGTTCTCGTTCACCGCAGCCGAGACAGCGTCCGCGAATTCCCGCACCTGCGCCTCACTCTCGGGGCCGACGTCGAGCCGAGAAGCGAGCTTGGACCAATCCTCTTGTTCGTAGGGGATCTCGTGGCGACGCCAGAAGTGGCGGTTCATCTTCGTGGCCACGTTGAGGATCGCGAACTTGCTCGCCCACGTGGTGAACCGCGCCTCACCCCGGAAGGTGTCCAACCGCTCGGTGACAGCCATCAGTGCGTCAGCGGCGGCCTGATGGGCGATGTCCTCGAGTTCCGGGCCGTCCAGCTTGAGGAGGGAGGCGCGTCGACGAGCCTCGGAACGCGCGACGCGGAGCAGCAAGGGATACAACTCGGCGCATGTCACCTCTCTCCGTGGGCCTGCGGCGGCGAGATCCCGCACCCATCGGCGGTTCTCTTGATCGATCTCCGAGTCGTCCACCGCAAACCTCTTCCGTCAGAGCAGCACAAGCCGTGTACGCGCTGGTCGAGCCGCTCCCGACACTGCGCCTACGCCCACCGTATAATGGACGATATAGTCCATCCAAATGTGCTCTGTCTCGTGGATGGCCGTGCTTCGCGGACTCTATAGTCCGGCTTGTTCGGTTACTGCAGGCCAGGCTGAGATCAGGCCGGCCACGATGAGCACCGGCAGCAGGCCCTTCAAGTCCTGGGCGCACGGACCGCAGGCCGGAAGGTGTGCATGGATGCCCGGGAACCGCTCACCCGGGTCGTCGCCCGCAGCGAGCGGTTCCGCATGGACGTCCAGCATCGCCATCGCTTCGTCCCAGCCCGCGTCGCGTGGATCGGTCGGAGAAGGTCGTCCGGTCGAGCCCAGTGATCATTTCGCTGATCGCCGGATGCGTTGTGCGCTTTGTCGTCCACGCGGCCATGGACAATGGTCAACGAGATGGCGCGCGTTGGCGCCACGCTTGGCGTCGAGCGGCGACGCCGAATGCCGGCAGAGCAGGCCTGCCAATTTGTGACGAATTCGGTCAGATGGCCAAGCCTGCGCCCCCGGACACGACGATCTCTTGCCCGGTGACGTACGCGGCATCGTCCGAAGCCAGGAAAGCGACCGTCCCGGCGACGTCTTCTGGCGTCCCGAGGCGGCCGAAGGGGTTGCGCTCGGCCATCGCGGTCATCGTCCCCGCGACGTCTTCGGTTGCCGTCCGGATCGAGGCCCGCGTCATCGGGGTGTCGGTCATTCCGGGGCTGACCGCGTTGATGCGGATGCGGCGCGGCGCGAGCTCCAGGGCCAGAGTCGGGATCATGGAGAGCATCGCGCCGTGGGACCCGGCGGCGACGCTGCTACCGGTCAGGCTGCGCGTTGCTCCGATCCCCACGGTGACGATGACCGAAGCACCGTCGGACAGCAGCGGCAACGCCTTGACCAGGGTGAAGAACACCCCTTTGGTGTTGACGGCGAACACGTCGTCGTACGCGGCCTCGTCCCAAGACTCCAGCGTCATGGGATGGTTCACGCCGGCGTTCAGGAACAGCGTGGTCAGATTGCCGAATTGCACTCCGACTTCGGACATGACCCGATCAGTGTCCGAGAGCGAGCGTGCGTCAGCTTGCAGGACCAGGACATCGTCGGGCAACTCCTCCCGCGCCCGGGCGACGCTCTCGGGGCGCCGTCCGGTGACCGCGACGCGGTAACCGCGCTCGCGCAGAGTCCGCGCGGCCGCCTTCCCGATTCCACTGGTGCCGCCCGTGATCAGGGCTGTACGTGCCGACATGACAATCATCCCATCCTCGTTGTTGGCTCGACTGGACAGCCCCATGGCATCGCGTGGGTGCCAGGCATGCAGGACAACTCGCCCGCAGTCACCGAGCTCACAGGCCGGCGAGCCGGCCTCCCGCCCTCATCGTGTACCTGGATGTCTAGCCGGTCCGTCCGGAGCGCAAACCTCTACTGGACTATATCGTCCAAGTTTGCCAGGCTGGTGACTATGACCATGACCCGTACGGGGAAGCGTGCGACCAAGGAGCAGCATGCGGCTGCTGAGTACTTGGGCTCGCTCGACGACCCGCTCGCCCGGTGGGTGCAGTCGACCGGACCGATCGATGCCTACGACGCGCATCTGGCCGTTACGGTGCGCAGCCCGCTCGAATGGTTCTCCTTCGCCGTCACCTCGCGGCAACTCAGCAGGGCATCCCGCTTGGCGATCTACGCTCGGCTGCTCGCGCAGTTCGGCGGCGCCATCACTGCAGAGCGTGTCGTCTCGACCGACGAACGGATCCTGCGCGACGTCGGGTTGTCTCACCAGAAGGCCCGGACGATCCGTGCACTCGCCGAACGCGTGGATGACGGCCTGCTGGATCCGGACGAACTCGCGGCCATGACGGATGCCGAGATCCACGCCCTCCTCGTGGCCGTACCCGGTATCGGTCCATCGTCCGCGCAACGGTTCATGCTGCATTACCTGCGCAGGTCAGACATCTTCCTGGCCGGTGACCTCACTGTGCGCCAAGCGATCACCGTACTCGATCAGCTGAACAGCGTGATCACGCCGAAGGGCGCGGAGCAGCGAAGTGGGCCGTGGCAACCGTATCGGTCGTATGCCACGTCGTACCTGAGGGGTTACATGTGGGAACTGCACCCTGCCGTTCTTCCTGCGCATGGCTGACCTGTTCGGTCATCGTCGTGGCCTATCAGCTCTCGATCCGAATCTGGCCCTGATCGAACGCGACATAGCCACTGAAGTCGCGGCCTACACGCGCCGCCGCCGACTCATAGAGGTCCGGGTAGGACCAAGCCCCGTCATGGAGCACCATCTCGCCGGTCAGGACGTCGTGATACTGGGCCCTTCCCTTCCAGGGACAGGCATAGGGCGTGGCGCTGTCGCGGAGCGCGCCGGCCACGACCGAGTCCGGCGGGAAGTAGACATTTCCCTCAATCCTGACAACCGCCTCGTTCGTGGCCTCGGCCACGACGGTCTCCCCGACCACAGCTTTCATTCCGTTTCCTCTCGTCGATCCTTCACCTGGCCGCATCCGCCCTCGCGACCGGCCCAGGGTGGGCACCGGCAAGCACCCACCCCGTACCCTCATCAGCCCTTCCCAGTCCAGGCCGGACCTTCGTGTCGGAACGGGCGGCTTGGCCGCCCGGCGGTCGCGGTCAGGCGGGGCCTGGGGTGGGCAGGAACAGCCATGAGCTGGAGCCCGAGAGGTCGAGCCAGGTGCCCCGTGGTGTCCTGGCCACGCGGGCGACCATCGCCTCACACCGGCGACAGCGCAGCACGGTTCCCGGTCCACCCAGGTATGCCGATAGTTGTCCGAATGCTTGTGTGGCGCCGCAGCTGCCGCAGCGGACCGTGACGGTGGTCGGGTCGCTTGCGAGGATCCCGGCGAAATCACCGGCGGCGGCGTTGCCGTCCAAGACCGCACCTGACTCGGCGCCGCCGTGGGGTGTGGCCGGGGGCGAGAGATCCGAGCTCATCGATCAGCTCCTGTTGGTCCGAATCGTTCCGTGCGTATGCGATCGTCGGGGTATCCCGCCTTGTGGAGCAGGCGTGTGGCGTGGTCGACGAAGCCAGAGGATCCGCACACGTAGACCCGGACCGCCAGGGGCTCCGGCCACGCGGACGGCGGTTCGATGTCCTCGATCGCGAGGTGTGAGGCTGGACGGGGGTGCCCGTAGGGGATCTTGCGCGAGTAGACGAGCCGCACTTCGGCGGACCCTGGTGCGGACAGATCGGCCGACAACTCTTCCAGCTCAGGCCCGTACATGAGATCGCGAGGGCCGCGAAGCGAATACACGAGCATCGTCGGCGTCGAATCCCCTGCTCGCTTCCGGGCTCGCAGCATGGTGACCAGCGGCACCACCCCTGACCCGCCGGCGATCAGGAGTACCGGACCGCCCCCGATGGACGGGTCCCCCGGCTCCCAGACGAACCATCCGCCGATGGGCCCGCGCACATCGAGCTCGTCACCGAGCTCCATGCTCTCCACCAGGTACGGCGAGACCTCGCCGTGAGGCAGGAGATCGACGGTGACGGCGACGCGGTTGGACGCGGCGGGCTCCGCCAGCGAGTAGCTGCGTTGGGCCGAGTAGCCGTCCGCGGCTGTGAGACGTAGGTCTACGTGCTGACCGGGCAGATGGCCGGTCCAGCCGGGGACGTCCAGGGCGAGTGTCCGGGAATGCCAGGACTGCGGGTGCAGACCGATGAGCGTCGCCTTGCGCCAGTGAATGCCTCCTGGCGGAGCCTCCTCAGCAGAGCTGTCGGCCTGACCCCCGGTCGAAGTCGTGTCAGTCACCGGCGTAGCGCTCCTCGCGCCATGGGTTCCCGTAGTTGTGATAGCCGAAGCCTTCCCAAAAGCCCGGTTCGTCGGAGCGCTGCATCGTGACGCCGTTCACCCACTTCGCGGACTTCCAGAAGTAGAGATGGGGCACCAGCAGCCTGGCCGGACCACCGTGCTCGACGTGAAGCGGCTCTCCCTCATACTCGTACACGATCCAGGCCTTGCCCCCGACAAGGTCCTCCAAGGGGAGGTTCGTGGTGTAGCCCCCGTACGAATGCACCATCGCGTATTCGTCGTCGGTCTCGACCTCCTCGAAGAAGGTGTCGAGCGCCACGCCCCGCCAGCGGGTCCCGAGCTTCGTCCACCGGGTCACGCAGTGGATGTCGACGTTGATCTCCTCGGAGGGCAGGGCCATCATCTCGGTCCAGCTCCACCGCCTCGGCTGGCCGCTCTCAGGCGTGATGGTGAAGCTCCACACCTCCGTCGAGATCAGCTGTGTCGGCCCGGCCGTCAGCACGGGGAATCCGTGGGTCAGATGCTGACCGGGCGGCAGATCGACGGCACGCGGATCGTGATGGCCGAAGAAGCCACGGGAGATTGTCACCCTGTGCTCTCTTCCAGACTCAACGGTCTCTAGTGGTGGGCGTCTCACGGTCGGGTCGATGGCGACAGCGACCCCGGCAATGGACGGTTTAGTCCAACCTAAGGTCCTGCCGGAGCCACTGTCAACGCGCACGCAGTCCGCCGCGCGCATCGCGCTTCTCCGGGAGGCCGCTGGTCCGAGGCAGAGGTCCTCCCCCGGCTACGTCAGCGTGTGCGAGCGGCACCCGTCGATCATGCACAGACGCGGCTGTGGTGCGGAGACGGCTAAAGGTTGATCATGTGGCCGGCGATGCCTTCGATGGCTTCCTTCATCGCCTCCGACAGTGTCGGGTGAGCAAAGATGTTGCGGGCCACCTCGTCGGCCGTCAGGTCCCACTGCTGGGCCAGCGTCAACGCGGGTAGCAGCTCGGTGACCTCCGGGCCGATCAGGTGCGCGCCGAGCAACTCGTTGTGCGTCGCGTCCGCGACGACCTTGACGAATCCGACGCCTTCAGCCAGCCCACGGGCCTTGCCGTTGGCAGAGAAGGGGAACTGCGCGACCTTGACGTCGTATCCCTTCTCCTTCGCCTGGGCTTCGGAGTATCCGAAGGAGGCGATCTGCGGCCGGCAGAACGTCGCCCGCGGGATCATGTCGAAGTCGATCTCCATGGTCTCTGCGCCGGCGATCGTCTCCGCGGCGACCACGCCCATCGCCTCGGCGGTGTGAGCGAGCATCAGCTTGCCGGTGCAGTCACCGATCGCGTAGACGCCCTCGACGTTGGTGCGACCGCGAGCATCGACCGCGATCGCACCACGGTCGGTGAGCGCGACACCGGCGGCTTCCAGGCCGAAGCCCTGCGTGCGCGGCGCGAAGCCGAAGGCTGCCAGGAACTTGTCAGCCTCGATCAGCCGCTCGTCGCCGCCGGTGGACGGGGCCACCGTCACCCGTACGCCGGAGCCGGTGTCCTGGACGCCCTTGACCGCCGTGGACAGCAGCACCTTGACGCCCAGCTTCTTGTAGGCGCGGAGCAGTTCCCTGGACACATCGGTGTCCTCGGTCGGCACCATCCGGTCCAGGAACTCCACGATGGTGACGTCGACACCGAAGTTCTTGAGCACGTAGGCGAACTCCACCCCGATCGCGCCCGAACCGCCGATGACGATGGACTTCGGCAGCTGATCGGTGAGGATCTGCTCCTCATAGGTGACCACGTTCTCGGAGAGCGTGACCCCCGGTACCAGCCGCACCGTGGCACCAACGGCGATGATCAAATTGTCGAAGGTGTAGGACGCGGTCCGGGAGTCGTTGACGACGTCGATCGACGTGGGCCCGGTGAGGGTGCCCCAGCCGTTGATCTCAGTGATCTTGTTCTTCTTCATCAGGTAGTGCACGCCCTTGGCGCTCGCCTCGGCGACGCCACGGCTGCGCTTGTGGGTGACGGCGAAGTCCATGCCCGGCTCACCCGTGATACCGAAGGTGTCCTTCTCCTGGGTGATGATGTGGGCGATCTCCGCGTTGCGCAGCAACGCCTTGGACGGAATGCAGCCGACATTGAGGCAGACACCGCCCCAATACTTTTCCTCGACGACGGCGACCGACTTGCCGAGCTGCGCGGCGCGGATGGCGGCGACGTATCCCCCTGGGCCGGCACCGAGGACAAGGACATCGAAATGGGTCACGAGCCAGAGCCTAGACCGCCTCGGTCGCGCCATACGTCACGCCGGTCCACGACGGGACCTCCCAACGCACCGGGGAACGGCGGCTCTTCCATGCGGTCGCCGACCGATGACTCCGCACGGCTGCTCGCCCGAGGTCACCGCCTCCTCCCGCCGCCGAGCATGCGATACGCCCGCCGGGCCCCCCGAAGGGCAGCCGGAGCTTCAGGCGACGCCTGGCCTCGGAGGCGGCGCGGCGGGGCTGCGTTCCCCGTCGCAGATCGTCCGATCAGCCGGGTAAGACAGGGACGTCCCGCGTCACCAAGGGGATGAGCCGAAGTTTCGTGTCGGCGAGCGACTGATACAGCGAGAGGCGTACCGATGAAGGCCATTGTGGTGACGGACGAGGCGGCGGGAACGGCCGGGATGACGCTGGCGGAACGGCCTGAGCCGGAGGCGACGGGGAACGATGTTCTGGTTGAGGTTCACGCGTCGGGATTCACCCCCGGCGAGCTGACGTGGCCAGGAACGTGGACCGACCGCCTCGGCCGGGACCGCACGCCGTCGATCCCCGGCCACGAGGTGGCCGGGGTGGTCACCGCGCTCGGCTATGGCACGAGAGGACTGTCGGTGGGGCAGCGGGTGTTCGGGCTCGCGGAATGGACTCGTGACGGCACCCTGGCCGAGTTCGTGGCCGTCGAGGCGCGTAACCTCGCGCCGCTGCCGGGCGACGTCGACTTCACGGTGGGGGCGAGCCTGCCGATCTCGGGCCTGACCGCGTGGCAGGGACTGTTCGTGCACGGCCGCTTCGAGGTGGGGCAGAGCGTTCTCGTGCATGGTGCGGCCGGTGGAGTCGGTTCGATGGTGACTCAGCTCGCCAAGGAGGCCGGCGCCTACGTCATCGGCACGGGACGCGCCGCCGACCGTCAGACGGCGCTCGACTTCGGCGCGCAGGAGTTCGTCGACCTGGACAATGACACCCTGGAAGACGTCGGCGGCGTCGACCTGGTCTTCGATGTGATCGGTGGCGACATCTCCAGGCGGTCCGCGGGCCTGGTCCGCGCCGACGGAATGCTGGTGACCATCGCCGGCCCGCCCGAGGCGCAGCCGGCCGGGGGTCTGGCGGTCGACTTCGTGGTCGAGGCCGATCGCGCACAACTGGGTGAGATCGTCCAGCGGGTCCGGGACGGCCGGCTGCGCACGAACATCGGTAACGTGGCGACCCTCGACGACGCCGTCGCCGCCTTCAACCCGACTGAACGGATCAAAGGAAAGACGATCATTCGTATTCGTCCCTGAAGGATCCGGCACACCCCAGAACATGCATGACCGGCCCCGGCAGGCGAACGAGTAACCACGAATGAGCATCCCATGACCGACCCGACCCGCTACGCCTTCGAGTACCCCGAGGGGAAGAACTCCCTCAGCGAGGACCAGAGCGTCCTCATGGACGAGGTGATCGACGATCCCCGTGCTCCCGCGTTCGACTTCACAGTCGTCAATGACGAGAACGCCGGCATCTACGAGGCCATCCTCGACGACCGCGAGATCGCCGGACTGCCCTACGACGCCGCCGGCGACGACCGGCTCGTACTGCTGGCGACCTCGGTGTTCCCCAAGTACCGCAAACAGGGCATCGCCACCGAGCTCATCAGACGCGTCCTCGACGACGTGCGCGCGCAGGGCAAGACGGTCACCATCATGTGCCCGGTCGTACGCGCCTTCATCGATCACAACCCCGAGTACACCGACCTTGTCGATCCCGAGCACCCCGGAGTAGCCAAAGGCCACCGATGACCTTGGCTGCTCCTGGCGCCGCATCATCGCCCATGACCTGGCCGTTGACCTCAAGCAGCTCGAGAAGAACCTCATCTGGGCCGAGGTCACCGGCCGGGTGCCGGCCCGTGCTCGACGCCGGCACCGTGAGCATCACCGTCTGTGGCACAGCTCGGTAGCCGTTCACGGACCAGCGTCCGTCAACGACGCCGAGGATGTGCATGCCCACGCACCTCTTTGGACTATTTAGTCCCATCCTGTGGCAGAATATGTGAGCGATTTCGACTGGCCGGGAGGGATTGATGACGACACACTTCGCGGAAGTCTTGGCCCGCGAAAGCGCTTCCCTGTCTGGCGTCACCGACCGGGCCAAGCTCGCCTGCTGGCGTCGCCGCGTCGTCAAGGAGCTCATGACCCCGCAATCACCGTACGTGCTGGCGCTGCGGCAATCGGGCGATGTGCCCGAGCGGGCCGATCTCCTCGAGCGCTGGTGCGAGCTCATCGCAGAGACGTTGGACCGGTTGCTCAAGTCCGGCGCCACAGAGGACTTGCCGTGCCCTTCCGCGCAGACCTCGAGAGCGGATGTCGACGTCCGGAAGACCGCCGTGCTGATCCTTGCAGCGCTTCACGGAGGCAGCACCCTGAGCCAGATCGCACGAGACCCTTGGCCGCTCAACGCCGCGCTCGACATCGCGCTCGCGCCTTTTGCAGGAGCCGAGGATGACAGCCCTGCGAGGACGGAGAACGAGTAGTCCGATATCAGTAACATGAAGACGTGATGACGACCGCTGACTCGCACACTGGCAGACGCCTGACGGCGCGCGGCGCAAAGACGCGGGCAAAGATCGTCGCCGCAGCGGCCGACCTGATGTACGTCAAGGGAGTCGGGGACACCACGCTCGACGACGTGCTCGCAGCGAGTGGAGTGAGCAAATCGCAGCTGTACCACCACTTCGACGGCAAGGAAGCGCTCGTGCGAGCCGTCATCGATCACGTGGGAGAACGCGTCATCCAGCGTGAGCGCGATGCCCTCGGCCATGTCTCGACCATCCCGGGCCTGCGACGCTGGCGGGATGCGCTGGTACAGAGCAACGCCCTACGGCATGGCGCCTACGGCTGTGCGCTCGGCACGCTGGCCTCGGAGGTCTCCGATCAGGACGAGCTCGCGCGCCAGGCGTTGGTCCAGCTTTTCAGCGAATGGCAGGAGCTCCTGGCAGGCGTGTTGCGCAGGCTTCAGGACAAGGGCACACTTCCGGCCGAGGCTCCCATCGACCAGCTCGCGACCGGGCTCATCGCCGCTCTCCAGGGCGGATACATGCTGGCCCAGACCGCGCGCGATGTCACACCGATGGCGACCTCCATCGACATGGCGCTGGCGTACATCGAGAGCCTGTCTGCCGATTGAGCCAACATCGGAGGCATACGATTCGGCCCGGCCATCGATCAGGTCTCGAGGAGACGTCGGGCGCCGTCGTCGAGCTCACCAGTCGTTCAACCCGTCCGGGTCATAGGAGTGGTCCAGCGAGATCCCGGGCCGGATCCTGTGCAGGTCCGCCCGGCCCATCCGCAGCACCTCGAGCCGCACGCCGTCGCGTACCCAGGTGAAGTCATCGACGGCGGTCATTCCGAGCCGCCTGGCAACGGCAAGGCTGCCGACGTTCTGCGCCGGCGCCGCGACGAAGAGCTCCTCGACATCGGCGGCAAGAAAGGCCTGGTGTGCCAGCGCATGGCCGATCTGGCCAGCCACGCCACGGCCACGAGCCTCGGGCCGCAGATGCCACCCCATCACAAGCCGGGGATCGCGCGGGCTGAAGGAAAGCAGGGTCGCGCCGCCGAGGAGCCGGCCGTCATCGGCCGCCTCCACGGCCCACATGCCCTGCGGCACAGGGCTCCGTGACGATCGCAGATCCCAGTCTCCCAGCAACTCCCGCATCTCGGCGAGATCACGCACAGGCCGCCGCCTGCCGATGGCCTTGGCGACGGCCGGGTCCCCGTAGATCTCGAACGCCCCCTGGGCATCTTCGGCGGACCAGGAACGCAGGATGAGGGTCGGGGTGACGATGCGCTCAGGCTCGATGGTGACGTGCAGATCGTCCATGACGTCAGTGCTCCCTGTCCTCTTCTCGGCTCGTTCGTCATCGATGGCGGACCCGAGCAACCTCGAGAGGGAAACGGGACCTTATAGTCCAAATATATGGTACCTATGTGTATGTTGGCAGCAGATGAACGTCACACGTGGATGGGACAGTCCGGATGGCAGGCGTGCACGAGGGCGCGGCGTACCTCCACGCTGGAAGGGTGAGCCGATGAACGGCGAGGAACAGGTACCGGTGACCGAGGTGCTGATCGACAACACCGATCAAGGGCGGTTCGAGCTTCACCGCGCACGCGATCTGGTCGGCTGGCTCTACTACACCCACCTGAAGCCCAGCCGGTACGCCCTGCTGCACACCGAGGTGGAGCCGAGCCATCAGCACCAGGGCGTGGCGAGCGCGATGGTGCGGCACGTGCTCGACGAGATCCGCGCCCGCGAGGGCACGATCACCGCCATCTGCCCCTTTGTCGCCGACTACCTTTCACGAACGACCACCCATACCGATTTGATCGACCCTCGGCACCCGGGCTACTCCGATCGTGCTGCCGCCGAGTCGGTGAGCACGAAGGCCGGCGACTGAGACCACCGAGCCCCCGACGCCTGCTGAGCTTCCATCGACTCAGCCACGACCCGGTCACCCAGGCACGGCCAAGCTCCGCGCCACCGCTGCTCACCGCCTTCGGCCGTACACGGCTGAGTCCTTGACCAGTGACCCGGTCGGCCCAGCGCACCATGCAACCCACTGAGGAGAAACCATGGACGACTACGTCCCCGGACTACTGCCACCAGAGGAGAGTCTCGATGACGACGAACTCGGCGAGGACGGCGACGGCCCCGGCTATCTGCCGGGGGATCGCCCCATCGGCAGCCTGGCCTGGGGGCTGACCGCCGACGAAGCTCGCACCCATGAACCCTTCAGCCAGAGACTTGCCCATGAGGTTCCCGACATCGCAGCCGCAGAGTTCGGTGACGGGATCGGTGACGCATCCGATACCGACGGCGAGCTCATCGACGACCAGGTCGGATATCTGAGGGCAGGGCGGCTCGTCTGGGCCACCCAAGACGCCGGCGACCCGTCATCGGATCTTTGGGCCGAAGACATCGGCGTCGACCGTGCGGGAGCGTCCGCGGAGGAGGCCGCGATCCATATCGTCTCCGGCGACCAGTTCGAAGTGTAGGAGGGTTCCAAGGAGCAGTTCTGGGTCCATCCTGCAGAAGCCCTGACCGACGCCCCTTGGTCAAGCAACGCCCACCGGGTCAGGTGTTGCGATCGCCCCTGGAACCCATGTTGTAGACGATCATGCCGGCAACCTGTCCGTCGGCCCTCGCCGTGCCGATCCACCGCCCGGCGATCACGTCGTCGGCTCCTCATGGGCGAACGCGGATGACGGTCTTTCCCTTGGGCCGCTCGGCCGGGTTAAAGGCGGCGACGGCATCGTCGAGGGTTGCGATGTTGCCGATGTTGGTCCGCACTCGCCCGTCACGGACACGCCGGATGATCTCCCCCAGTTGAGGGCGATCCGGCACGACAACGAAGTCGACCGCTAGGCCGTCGGCGGGCCGCACCTCGGGCGGGCCGGCGATGGCCACCAGCATCCCTCCGGCTCGAACCAGACCCGCGGACCGGTTCCCGATGTCTCCGCCGAAGACGTCAAACACCAGATCGACTCCACCGATGTCGTCCAGGACGTCGTTCTCGAGGTCGACGAACTCCTGCGCGCCGAAGTCCAGCGCCGCCTGCCGACCGGTGGCGCGTCCGGTGCCGATGACGTAGGCGCCGGCCTCGCGGGCGAGCTGCGTCGCCATCGAGCCGACCGCACCAGCCGCACCGTGCACGAGGACGCTCTGCCCCGCCCGGAGGCGGCCGTGCTCAAACAGTCCCTGCCACGCGGTCAGCCCCGACATCACAACGCTCGCGCCTACCACGAACTCGACGTCGCCCGGGAGCGGCGCGAGGTTGCGCGCCTCGACGACTGCGTACTCCGCCAGCGTGCCGTCACGAGTCCAGTCCGTGAGGCCGAACACCCGCTGGCCCACCGATAGCCCCGTCGTGCCATAGCTGAGGGCTCTGACCACTCCGGCCACTTCGTGGCCGGGGATCGACGGCGTCCGGTCACGGCCGAGGCGATCGGTCCAGGTCGAGGGCCACGACAGCTCATCCCAGGTGAATCCGGACGCATGAACCTCAACGACCACATCGCCGTAGTTCGCGCCCGAGAGGCTGGCGAGCCTAGCCGTCTGCGGATCGGGCCGCTCCACCAGTTTCATCCCAGCCGTCCCGGCGCCCCGGTCCGTCACCACGATCGCTTTCATCCGATACCTCCCCGCATCCAGTCCTCGCCGCAAGTCTCTGCACGGCTCGATGGACTATATCGTCCATATCTTGTCAAGGAGATGCACTACGCCAGATGCGGATGTCCTAATGAGTCTTGGGAGTAAGCCATCCGGCAGACTCCGTGGTGGATGGTGGCCGCCGGCAGGTGAGCACTCGGGTGTCCCGGACCTCGAGTCCTGATGAAAGATCGTGCCCCTGCCGGTTGGTCGGGAGAGTTGATCGCTGATGGGATGTCGTGCCCGCCCGCATGCAGCGTGAGCACTGCTTCATTAGGTCGCAGATGCCTCTCCCACGGGCTGCTGACCAGCGAGAACGAAGACATCGACGGGAGGATTTGTGCGGCTATTCGTGGGAGACGACTGGGCCGAGGACCACCACGATGTGGAGCTGATGGACGCCACCGGCACGCGGCTGGCCAAGGCCCGGCTGCCGGAGGGGGTGGCAGGCATGGTCCGGCTGCACGCGATGCTCGCCGAGCAGCTCGGCCCGGACATCGAAGATGAGGAGGAAGCCGTCCGTCAGGTGCTGATCGGCATCGAGACCGACCGGGGCCCGTGGGTGCAGGCGTTGGTGGCGGCCAGCTACCAGGTGTTCGCGGTCAACCCGCTGCAGGCCGCCGACTACCGCAAGCGGCATAAGGTGTCGGGCACCAAGAGCGACGCCGCCGACGCGCACGTGGTGGCCGACATGGTGCGCACCGACGCCCATCAGCTGCGCGCTGTGGCTGGCGACAGCGACCCGGCTGAGGCCATCAAGGTGGTCACCCGCGCGCATAAGACGCTGATCTGGGAGCGCACCCGGCAAACCCAGCGGCTGCGGCACGCACTGCGCGACTACTTCCCCGCCGCCCGGGCCGCCTTCGACGACCTGGACGCACCCGAAGCCCTCGACCTGCTGGCCGGGCGGCCAATCCTGCCGCCGCCGCAAGGCTGACGATCAGCCAGATCAGCGCGGCGCTCAAGCGGGCCGGGCACCGCGGCGACCTGGCCGCCAAGGCCGCACCAATCCAGGACGCCCTGCGCACCGAGCACCTGGGCTAGCCCGAGGTGGTCACCGCCGCCTACGCCGCCTCCGGCCGCGCCCTGATCGCCGTCCTTGCCACCCTGAACCAGCAAGTCGCGGCCCTGCACAAGGCGGTCGAGGCGCATTTTGGGCAGCACCCGGCCGCTGAGATGATCTGCTCTAGCCGGGGCTGGGACCGATCCTCGGTGCCCGGGTGCTCGCAGAATGCGGCGATGACCCCCAGCGGTATGCCAGTGCCAAGGCGCGTAAGAACTACGCCGGCACCAGCCCGATCACCCGGGCCTCGGGCAAGAAGAAGGTCGTCGCGGCCCGCTACGTGCACAACGACCGGCTGATCGACGCCTTGCTCACCCAGGCGGCCACTGCCGTCCGCGTCTCGCCCGGCGCCCGCGCCTACTACGACAAGCAACGGGCCCGCGGCGCCGACTACAACGCCGCCCTGCGCCAGGTCGCCAACCGCCTCGTCGGCATCCTGCACGGCTGCCTCAAGACCGGCGCCCTCTACGACGAGGGAACCGCCTGGTCGCATCACGCCGAATCGCTTGCTACTTGACAACTAAAGCTCCTGGGATGTCTTTCAGAGCCCGGGACGATTTTGGACTGAATCATCCTGTGACAACTAGACTGTCGGAGTTCTGTCCCGTCAGGGCCGGCCACCCGTCATCACCCGAGAACAAGAGCGCGCATGCCGACACCGAGTCCAATCATCGGTGACGTCGCTCTGATCCCCGCACACCGACACGACCAGCCAGCCCGGTGATCAACCATGACCGACCTCACCGTCACTGCGCCTGCCGAAAATTCGATCCATGCAGGTCAAGCGGCATGTGAATATTCGTGGAGGACACCGCCGAGCCGAGCTCGTCGGCGTATCTTTAGGTCGGTGATTCGCTCTGGATCTGTGATCGGATCGGGGACGGTACGCAGCGGCGCTGCTTGGTCCAGGGCTTGGTGTGCTCGATGGTGGTTGTAGAAGTGTTCGTACTCGCGTAGGGCGTGCCGCAGGTGGTGTTCGTTCCATACGAGGCAGCGGTCGAGGAGCTCGTGACGGCACGACTGCACCCACCGCTCCATGATGGAGTTCATGCGCGGCATTCGGATGTCGGTGAGCACGGTCTTGATGCCGGCTTCAGCAGGGATCTCATCCATGAGGACGGGGAACTTCTCATCCCTGTCTCTGATCAGATAGCGTGCTCGGCAGCCCGCATCGTCCAGGTCCATCACCAGGTTCCTGATCGCTTGGGTGACCCAGTCGGCGCTCGGGTGCGCGGTAGTGCCGAGCACCCGAATGCGCCTGGTGGTGTGCTCGATGACGGCCAGGATGTACTGGCGCTGTCCGTTCAGGGTGATGGTCTCGAGGAAGTCGCAGGCCAGCAGGGCATTGGCTTGCGAGCGTAGGAAGTCCGCCCAGGTGGTGGACGCTCGCTCGGGCGCTGGATCGAGCCCCTCTTGTTTGAGGATCTCCCAGACCGTGGATGGTGCGACCTTGACGCCTAGCGTGGTGAGCTCTCCGTGAACGCGCCGATAGCCCCAGCCCGGGTTCTCCCGGACCAGGCGCAGAATGAGGGCGCGGATGGAGCGGACCGTGGGTGGGCGCCCGGGCCGCTTCGGCCGGCAGGTGCGGGCATGGCGCCGTTTCATCAGATCACGGTGCCAGCGCAATACGGTGTCCGGGCGGACGAGGAGTCGCAGCCGGTCGAGAACCTCGCGGGGCAGCGGGGTCAGGAGAGCGGACAGAAAAGCCCGGTCTTCGGGTGCGAATCTCGCTTTGGTGTCGGCACCGAGTTGGCGTTCCAGGACGGTGATCTGGTGACGCAGGATGAGGATCTCCACGTCTTTGTCCCGATCACTCATGGGCAGCAACCGCAGCGCGGCAAAGGCGTTCGCAATGGTCAGATAGGCCAAGCGAAGGAGCACAGCGGATCATCCTGCCGTACGCGCTTTCGTCTCCCGGGGGACGGGAGCTCGCGTACGCCAAGCAAAGCCCTCGTAGAGTCATGACCTGGGCGGATGTAATTGTCGGCAGGGCGCAATGTGGAGCTGGTCGACCGGCGGCACCAGGCAGGTCAGCGGGTGAATGCCTTCTCGCGGGGCAGCGGGCCGATGCCGGAGCGGCGTCGTAGGACAGGGTTCGCCGCGGCCGTTCGTGCGCCCCCGACCGGTGGCGGCACCTGGGCCGAGCCCTGCCGACGCGCCGTCAACGCCGACGTGTCGGCAGGTCCAGCAGGGTGATCGAGTTCGCCGGGTACGTCGCTGTGACTCGGCCCTGGCGCACCAGGAGATCGTCACCACGCACGATCGAGCCGAGATCGGCCGGGCCGTAGGTGAACCGCTGCGCCTTGGCGTTGCCGTGCAGTCCGGCGATCGACAACGGTGCGGTCAGCTCACCGCCGGTCTTGTTGATGACCATCAGGGTCAGCGCCTTGTCGCGGGAGCGTTGCGCCCCGTACACCGCCAGCTGCCCCTGATCGCCACTGGCCGCCGACACGCTCACGTCACCGAACCGGCTCCCCGCACCGTCGTAGTTGCGATACATCCGAAACGCGTAGGCGCCCGGCTGGGTCGGCTGGGGTTCGCCCCAGATGGTGGCGAGGTCGAGGCCCTCGCGCCCGAAGATGCCGA
This sequence comes from Nonomuraea composti, assembly GCF_012034275.1. Classification (NCBI taxonomy): domain Bacteria; kingdom Bacillati; phylum Actinomycetota; class Actinomycetes; order Streptosporangiales; family Streptosporangiaceae; genus Nonomuraea; species Nonomuraea composti. The sequence goes on from NZ_JAATEP010000038.1 coordinate 97,717, forward strand.
GAACGTCGGCCTGCGCCAGGGCGCCGTTGATGTCGTCCAGCGCCCCCCAGTTGTACTCGGTGATCGCGGTCTTCGTCCCGGGGTAGTACTGCGCGACCCAGTCCTTCATCTTGCGGATGAACTGCAGCGGCGGCGCGTTCACGCCCGAAGGGCCGATCCAGGACTCCTCGACGTACGTCGGGTCCCACAGCGAACGGGTGGAGCGCAGCCGCCACGCGTTCGACTCGGGGTCCTTGCCGCCGTTGATCTGCGGGTAGTAGTGCTGGTCGAAGTAGTCGAGCATGCGCTTGCCGCCGTGCGTGTCGCTGTAGTCCTTCATGTTCTTCAGGAACCACTGCGACAGGTTGAGCCCGCCGTGCGCGGCCGCGTCGGCGCCCGGCGCGCACCCGTCCACCCCGGACGCGACCCACTCGCAGTACCCCCAGCCGGACGGGCCGAGCACCGCCGCGCTCGGGTCGGCGGCCTTGATCGCCGCGGCGGTCGTGGTGCTCTTGCCGCCCAGTTCGTCGTAGGAGACCGCCTCAGGGTGCACGTCGCGGTGCGTGGAGCTCCACAGCACCGGCTCGTTGTCGAGCTCGTAGATCGGTACGCCGCCGCGCGCCGCCGTGCCGAACTGGCTCACCAGGTGCGCCACCATCTCGCCGGTGAACGCGGCGTCCACCGGGACCGAGGTGTCGGTGGGCACCGCCCCGGTAAGGTCGGCGTTGTCGAGCCGGCCGTTGCCGCAGCCGGCGTCCCACGGGTCGAAGGCGTCCTGCGCGGGGAACCGGCCGGCGGGGAATCCGCAGGCGAACGGGTGCTGAGCGGGCGAGTCCTTGGCCACCCACCCGCTCATCGGCACGGTGACGACCTGCTTGCTACCGCGGTCCTGGCTGGTCTTGACGTACGCCTCGACCGTGTTGTCGGGGCCGGCGACGATGTTCTCGAAGTACCAGTCGCTTCCGGTGTTGTAGGTGTGGTTCTTGAAGTTGTAGCGGGTGCTCGCGTTGCCGCCCCAGCGCGTCACCGGCAGGCCGATCTCGGCCGCGAACGCCGGGTCGGCCCCGTTCATGCCGTAGATGTCGGGACTGATCGGGTGCCGGGGGGCGGACAGGTCCACCGACAGCGCGGGCCCGGCCACGGCCGCCGCCGGCTGCAGGGACGCCTGGGCGGTCAGCGTCCCCGCCACCAAAGACACCGCCACGCCGAGGGTCGCGAGCGGTCGCAGCTTCCGCCGTCGTCGAGCATCCATCGTCGGCGCTCCCGTCATCCGTTCATGGTCAACAATCGACGAGCGTGACCAGCTGCCTTACGGGTGTCAAGGCGCTGCGATCGCGTCCAGCGGGTGCTCGGCTCGCGTGAGGGGTACGTTTCCTGGTCAAGCCCGTCAGCTGCTTGTGAACGACCCGGCCGCGGTTCCGGTGGCGGCCTGAAAGTTGCAGAGCCGGCCGCCGCGACGGTGACCAGCGAGACGGCGTTCCTGGTCGCCTTCGTGCCGGTGAACCGGCGGACGCTGGAGGTGGACCGGCTTCACCGTCGACGACGTGCGGTACTACAGCGACGCGCTCAAGCCTTGGATCGCCCGCCGCGACGGGCCGGTGAAGACTGCACAACATGCTGGCCGGGCGTGACGGGGCGCGCCACGAGCTCCTCGACCTGCTGCGCCTAGCGACCGGCGGGACGGCGTGCGGCGCCAGTCGTCTCGCGGATGATGAGTTGATTGAGGGTGCTCTCAGCGACCTCCGGCATGGGCTCGCCCCGAACGGCGGCGATGAGCCGCAGCATGGCGTCACGGCCCTGTTTCTCGCGATCGACCGCGACCGTGGAGAGCGCCGGTGTGGCGAAGCGTCCCATCTCCTCGTCGTCCCAGCCGAAAACGCTGAGGTCCTGCGGCACCATCCAGCCTCGTGACAACGCTCCTCGCACCACACCCATAGCGAGAAGGTCGTTCGCCGCCACCACCGCAGTGACGCCCGAATCGGCCGGCAGGCTCGTGATCGCGTCATATCCGTATTGCGCCGACCAGCCGCCTTCGATGACTCCGTATGAGGTGAGCCGCATCGCCTCAATCGTCTCCTCGTACACGAGTCGTCGATTGCGGGCGGAGGCGTACCCTTGCGGGCCTGCGACGTGGAGGAATGTTCGATGGCCCAGACCTGCGAGGTATTCGATGATCTCCTTGACGGGCGAGCCGTCAGCGAGTTGTCCCATGCCGCGCATGCGGTCGTCGTAGTCGCCGGTGACCAGGATCGGCACCCGGTTGTGGGCGGTGGCGTCGAAGGTCAGCGGTGCCAGTGACAGAATCCCTTCGATCTGCCCGGAGTCGGCGATCTCTCGCACCCGCTCGGACCGGGTCTCTATGCCTCCTTCGACTCCGATGAGTTCGAGCTGGTAGCCCATCTCGTGCACAGTCAGCGCGGCGCCGTCGAGTAGTCGGAGGGGAAAGTAACTGGCGGAAGGCAGGACGACCGCCAGCCGATTGGTACGGCGGGTGCGCATCGCGCGGGCCAGCAGGTTGGGGTGGTAGTCAAGCTCCTTGACCGCCGCGTCGATCTTCTCCCGGGTCGCCGGCTTGAGGCCGCCGTTATGGCGGAAGTAGCGCGACACGGTTTGGTGGGAGACACCTGCAAGCCGCGCCACCTCGTGGATGGTGGCGCGACGAGGCGGTTCTGGGGCCAAGGCGGTCCTCCTGGGTGGAGCGCTGTGGGGGCATTGACACCCCATAGACGTCGCTTTATGTTAAACCAACATTAAACGTGATCGATCACTTTTGGCCTCCCAGGGAGGATCTGTGCCCGATTTGTCGTTTCCAATCCGAGTTGGGATCGTGGGAGCCGGGGCCATCGCTCGTACCAGTCACCTTCCGGCTCTGCTCGCGAGGGGCGATGCGGTCAAGGTCGTCGCCGTCTGCGACCTCGATCCCGGCCGTGCCAAAGAGCTGGCCGATGCCTACGACATCCCCGGGCGCTACACCGAGTCGACAGACGTGGTGGCGCGAGAGAACCCCGATCTCATCGCCGTCGCCACACCACCGGTCGCGCATCGCGAGGCAGTGATCACCGCCCTGGGCGCCGGGGCGTGGGGCTGGTGCGAGAAACCACCGACACTGTCGCTCGCGGAGTACGACGAGATCACGGCCTACGAGAAGGACGGCGGCCCGACCGTGGGCCACGGCATCCACCAGATGGATCTCCTGCTCAACCTGCTCGGCGACTGGCATGAGGTACACGCCGTGGCGGCGACGCTCGGCCGCCGGACCGAGACCGAGGACGTTTCGTTCGCCATCGTCCGCTTCGCTTGCGGCGCCATCGGCTCAAGCGTCAATAGCGTCATGTCCCCCCGTGAGACGAGCTGCCTGCGTTTCGACTTCACCGACGCCACGGCCGAGGCCGAGCACCTCTACGGCCACGACAACTCCCACTGGCGCTGGACCCCCGCGCCGCACGTCAGCGACACAGGCAGGATCGCCGGTTGGGCGCCTGACGAGAACACCACCCAGCTCGCATTCCATCCAGCTCGCCACGCTGCTGGCCGCCATGGAAGCCGGTGAGCGTCCCCCGGCCAGCGGCGCCGATGGCAGGCGCGTCATGGAACTGATCACCGCCATCTACCAGTCCGCCATCACCGGGCGTCCCGTCAGCCGAATCGAGCTGAGCCAGGACAACCCCTTCTACCACTCACTGAACGGTGGCGACCCGCCCACCGCGATAACCCGCCTGCGACAGAAGGAAACCGGCCGTGCCAAACACCAAGCTGAGCGTCCGCGACGAGGACAAGGCGTTGATCATCACCGCCGACGACGTCCCGATCGCCCACTATCTCTACCGTCCGGACGCCCCCGCGGCCGAAGCGCCCGAACCCTACCTGCATCCCATCCGCCCGGCGGCCGATTACGCGGGCTTCTTCTGGCGCGGCCCCAGGTCTTGGACGCACGGAACGATCACCGCTGCCGGCGGGCAGGGGGCGAGGAGATGATGGGCGCCGAGGCCGCGTGGATCGCTCTTTCCGGGCAGCACGACGAGATCGACGGCGGCGGCACCGTGCTGGCCATCGCCGGACACTCCAGCGCGTCCGTACCGATCAAGTGGTTCGTGCACGGAGACCCGTTTCCCGTGATCAGTCCCTCTCCGACCTTTGACGAAGAGATCGCGCTGGCCGACGGCGACCACCGTAGTCAGCACCATCCGCAAGCCCGGCCCCGCGCCTCCGGAAGGTGCGGGCGGCTACGGACCTGGACGCCTTCTGTCGTATCCCGCCGGCAAACGCCGGATGAAGGAGCACACATATGACCACCCCACCGGAGGAAGGGGCCACGTCCGATGAGCGCGCTCGGTGAGCTCCGTACGCTCAGCCGGTCCCGGCATCGGCTGAGCCCTGCCGAGAAACTTGAGCAGAAACGCGACACCAAGACCGCAGCGGTCTTCCTGACACCGTGGCTGGTCGGATTGCTCGCCATCACGATCGGTCCGGTGCTCGCCTCCCTTTATCTCGCATTCACCGACTACAACCTCTTGCAGGACCCGAACTTCACCGGCCTGGCGAACATCCGTCGCATGCTCGGCGACGAACGCCTCGGCAAGGCACTGGCGGTGACATTCGTCTACGTGCTCGTCTCCGTCCCGCTCCAGCTCATCGTCGCGCTGGCCCTCGCGTTGCTGCTCGACCGCGGGCTGCGCGGGCTGGCGTTCTACCGCTCGATCCTCTACCTGCCGTCGCTGCTCGGCGGAAGCGTGGCCATCGCCGTGCTGTGGCGGCTGGTGTTCGGAACGGATGGCCTGGTCAACGCTCTCCTAGCGCTGTTCGGCGTTGAAGGCGTGGGATGGGTCGCCGACCCCGACACCGTACTCGGCACGCTCGTCATCCTGCACGTCTGGACGTTCGGCGCACCCATGGTGATCTTCCTGGCCGGGCTTCGCCAGATCCCTCGCCAGTTCTACGAGGCCGCCGCCACCGACGGCGCCTCCCGGCTGCGGCAGTTGACGTCGATCACCTTCCCACTGCTCAGCCCGATCATCTTCTTCAACCTCGTCCTCGGGCTGATCGGTTCCTTCCAGGCCTTCACCCAAGCCTTCATCGTCTCCAACGGGACTGGCGGCCCGAACGACGCCACGCTCTTCTTCTCGCTGTACCTCTACCAGGAGGGCTTCGTCGGCTTCCGCATGGGATACGCCTCGGCGCTCGCCTGGTTGCTGCTGATCATCATCGGCGCGTTCACCGCGCTGAATTTCTGGGCCTCGAAGTATTGGGTCTTCTACAATGACTGAAGCCTTCCAACGCACCAGCCCGCGGCCTGCGCCCTCCATACCCCAGGCGCCTCCGCCCCTCCGCCGCCATCAGGGCCGGCACCCGCGACGACGCGTCATCAGCGTGGTCAAGCACGTCTGCCTGATCGCCGTTTCGATCATCATGCTCTATCCGCTGCTATGGATGGTCGTCAGCTCGCTGCGTCCTAACGAGGACATCTTCACCAGCCCGGGCCTTTTCATCGACACCTTCGACTTCAGCCACTACCCCACCGGATGGAACGCGCTGAGCCAACCGTTCAGCGGCTACTTGCTGAACTCCGCTCTGGTCGTCCTCGGGTCGGTGATCGGGAACCTGCTCTCGTGCTCCATGGCCGCCTACGCCTTCGCGCGCCTGAAGTTTCGTGCCAGACGGCTCGCCTTCGCGACCATGCTCATCACGATCATGCTGCCTGTCCACGTGCTGATCATCCCGCAGTACGTGTTGTACGCCCAGCTCGGCTGGATCAACACCTACCTGCCCTTGATCGTGCCGAAGTTCCTCGCCACCGACGCGTTCTTCGTCTTCCTGATGACCCAGTTCATCCGGGGCCTCCCCCGCGAACTCGACGAAGCGGCGCGCATCGATGGCGCCGGTCACGCACACATCTACCTGCGCATCATGCTCCCCTTGATGACGCCCGCCTTGGCCACCACCGCCATCTTCACGTTCATCTGGACCTGGAACGACTTCTTCTCCCAGCTCGTCTTCGTCACCAAACCGAACCTCTTCACGGTCCCGGTCGCGCTCCGCTCCTTCATCGACGCCCAGTCGAAGTCCGACTTCGGCGCCCTGTTCGCCATGAGCGTTGTCTCGCTGGTTCCGGTCTTCCTTGTCTTCCTGTTCGGCCAGCGCTTCCTCGTGCGCGGCATCGCCCTCACCGGCGGCAAGTGACCACCGACGGCTCCAGCGGAAAGGAAATCATGGCTACACGTACACACCGGCGTATGCGCGTGGGCATCGCGGCCGCGCTCGCCAGCATCATGCTCGCCGCCTGCGGCACTGCCGGGAACAACGTCGATCGACCCGAGCTGTCGGACGGGAAGGTGACGATCACGTTCTCCTGGTGGGGCGCGGACGCGCGAACCCAGCTCACCCTGCAGGCCATCAAGCTCTTCGAGAAGGATCACCCCAACATCACCGTGGAACCCCAGTACGCCGACTGGAGCGGCTACTGGGACCGCCTCGCCACCACCACCGCAGCCGGCGAAATGCCTGACGTCTCCCAGTTCGATGAGCTCTACTTGGCGTCTTACGCCCAGCGGGGAGCGTTGCAGGATCTGTCCAAGACCTCCAACATTCTGAACACCTCCGCCCTCGCCCCGCAGATCCTCGACGCGGGCCGCGTCGGCAACACCCTCTACGCCGTCCCCGTCGGCGCGGCCACCAACGGGATCATCATCAACACCACGCTTTTCAAGAAGTACGGCGTCAAGGTGCCCGACGTCGACAACTGGACCTGGGACGAATTCATCAAGGCGGCCACCGACGTGACCAAGGCGTCCAAGGGCGAAGTGCACGGTCTCAGCCCGTTCGGAGCTGATTCCTTCACCCTGACCGTCTGGGCCCGCCAGCATGGCAGCAGCCTGTTCGACGACGACGGAAAGGTGGTCGTCGATCCCGCGGTCCTGGCCGCTTACTGGCAACGCGAGCTCGACTTCATCAAGAGCGGCGCGTCCCCTTCGGTGGCCCAGCTCAGCGAGATCCAAGGCGTTCCCCTCGACCAGAACCATCTCGCTACCGGCAAGACCGCCATGGGGTTCATCCCGGCCGGCCAGTTCACCGCCTACCAGTCCGCGGCGCCTGACTACGACTTCGCCATCGCCGACTGGCCGACCGATCCCGACACCAAGCCCAACGCCCAGTACCTCAAGCCGAGCATGTACTGGGCGATGTCCGCCACGACCGAGCATCCCGCCGAGGCCGCCCTGCTGATCAACTTTCTGACCAACGACACGCGGGTCGGCGCACTGTTCGGAACCGACCGTGGCGTTCCGGCCAACCCGAAGTTCCAAGAGGCGATCAAACCGAAGCTCGACGAGAGCGGCCAGGAAGCGCTCGCCTTCACCACCGCCGTCACCAAGAAGGTCGGCGCCGCGCCTCCTATCACCCCCAAGGGGGCCAGCGAAGTCGCGACTGTGCTCGATCGCTACAACCAGCAGGTCCTGTACGGAAAGGCGACCCCGCAGGCCGCAGCCCAGGCGTTCATCAAAGAGCTCCAGGCTTCCATCACCGCCGCTGGTTGAGGGACTGTACGGTCACTGGTGTAACTCCTGATCATGGAGAACGCACCTGATGAGTACTGTGATCCAGGCATCGACGGAGATCGACCTGGAGGACGCCGCGGTGGCGCGCAAGAAGCCCGAGAACTCGACGGATCGGGAGCTGGTGGCCAAGCTGGTCGGCCAGGCCCGCGCCGAGGGCCTGGAGTTGGTCGGTGAGAACGGGCTGCTGGGCCGGCTGACCAAGCTGGTGCTGGAGTCCGCCCTGGAGGGCGAGATCACCGACCATCTCGGCTACGACAAGCACCAGCGCTCCGGCGGCGAGACGACCAACAGCCGTAACGGCGCCCGCTCCAAGACCGTCATCACCGATGTCGGGCCGGTGGAGATCACCGTGCCGCGCGATCGGGACGGCAGCTTCGAGCCGAAGATCGTGCGCAAGCGGCAGCGGCGGCTGTCCGGCGTCGATGAGATGGTCATCTCGCTGGCCGCCAAGGGGCTGACCACCGGCGAGATCTCCGCGCACCTGGCCGAGGTCTACGGCGCCGAGGTGTCCAAGCAGACCATCTCGGCCATCACCGACAAGGTGCTGGACGGGATGGCCGAGTGGCAGAACCGGCCGCTGGATCCGGTCTACCCGGTGATCTTCATCGACGCCATCCACGTCAAGCTGCGGGCTCTGTCGCAGATTGCGTGATCTAGGCGGAACGCAGGGTGCGTTTGCGTAGCAGGTCGAGTTTCGCGCGGCCGAACATTTGGCGTTTGAGCATCTTGACGCGATTGACCTGCCCTTCGACAGGGCCGGAGCTGTGAGGCAGTGTCAGGCCGTTGCGGACAGCGTTGAGATCCCGGCGGAGGTTGCGGGCGAAGGAAGCGAGCGCGGTGAATGAGTCCTTTTCGACCGCGGAGATCCAGGCGTCGAGCTGGTGGCCGTGGAGCTGGGTCATCATGAGGGCGAAGTCCTGGACATGCCGGGCCAGCCGGTTCAGAGCGCGGCTGCGTTTGCGAAGGGTTCGCAACTGACCGGCATCGTCGGAGCTCAGGTTGTCGGGGTTGGACATGATCCAGCGGGTGATGTCGCGGCCCGAAGGCGGCCTGGGGGCGGGGATGGCGATCTGACCGGCACCGGTGCGAAAGCGCCGTAGGTAGCGTTGCACTTGTTGCTCGGTGCCGGAGTATCCGAACGTGGTGATCTCCCGGGTGAGCTGGGCGGCGTTTCGAATGCCCTCGTTCCAGCGGCGGTGCAGGTGTTCGTGGTATCCGTCCAGGATGCTGGCACGGTTTTGACTCATGGCGATCACGGTGTCGACCTCGGCGGCGTTGGCCAGCTTGCGGACGGTTGCGGGGTGCAGGCCGAGCTCTCGGCCGATGGCCGCCTTGCTGAGACCTTGTTTCAGCAGCTCATGCACGGCGGCGTGATGTCGACGCAGTCGGGTGACGACTTTGAGCTCGCGGTGGTGCATCACGGGTGGTGGTTCGGCGGTGCAGGTGGCTGCGGCCGCGGCGGCCAGCACTGCTGCGAGGTCGTGGCGGACGGTGGCGACGTTCTTCTCCACGGCCTGGCCGAGGTTCTGCCACAGATGGAACCGGTCTGCCACTTGCACTGCGTCGGGTGCGCCTTGGCGTGCCCCGTCAGCGTAGCCGCCTGCTCGATCTCGGCAGATTACCTCCGGTAACGAGTGCTCACGCAGCCACGCTGCCAGAGAGTCTCCGTCCCTGCCGTCGATCATGTCCACGACCCTGCGGGTTTCGAGATCCACCATGATCGTGCCGTAGCGGTGACCCTTACGTGTGGCGAAGTCATCGACACCCAGCACCCGCACGTGTCCGATCGGCTGCTCAGGCAAGGCCCTGACGCGACGCAGCAGGGTGTCGCGGCCCACTTGCAGACCCAGCGAGGCTGCCAGGCGAACGCCGGCCCGGCCCGCCAGCTCCATCCCTATCGATGCCAACAGCTGCTGCAGGGCGTCGGTGAAGCGCGCATGCGGCCGGGTCAGGCCCGGCACCTGCTCGGCGAACGTCTTCACCGGACACGTGACGCTCACACAGCGAAAACGCCTGACCACCAACTCGATGATCACGCAGGCACCACCCACCACGGCGTCCTTGAGCCGGCGCACGTACCTGCCGTGAACCCGAGCCGATACCCCGCCACAGCTCGTGCACGCCGCTCGCATCCCGCTTACCCGAGCACGAATACTCACTATCCCGCCTTCGCGCTTGGCATCCTCCACGGTCAGCACCGTCAGGTGCGGGAGCAGAACGTCAATCCACTGCGCAAGACACGAAGATCATTATTCCTTCGTGGAACCCGCAACAAGACCGACGAATCGAGGATCACGCAATCTGCGACAGAGCCAAGCTGCGCGACGGCCAGGTCGCCAACCGGCCCATCTACGTCGCGCTGGCCGTCACCGTCGACGGCGAGCGCGACATCCTCGGCCTGTGGGCCGGCGACGGCGGCGAGGGCGCCAAGTTCTGGCTGCACGTGCTGACCGAGATCAAGAACCGCGGCGTGGCCGATGCGCTGATGGTGGTTTGCGACGGCCTCAAGGGGCTGCCGCAGGCCATCGAAAGCATCTGGCCGCAAGCCGTAGTCCAAACGTGTGTCGTTCACCTGCTGCGCGCCTCGTTCCGGTATGCCGCCCGCCAGCACTGGGACGCCATCGCCAAGGCGCTCAAGCCGGTCTACACCGCCCCGACCGAAGCCGCCGCGCTGGAGCGGTTCTACGAGTTCGCCGAGACCTGGGGCGGCAAGTACCCGGCGATCGTGAAGTTGTGGGAGGACGCCTGGGCCGAGTTCGTGCCCTTCCTGAACTTCGACACCGAGATTCGCCGGGTGATCTGCTCGACCAACGCCATCGAGTCGGTCAACGCCCGCATCCGGCGGGCGGTCAAGGCCCGCGGCCACTTCCCCAACGAGCAGGCCGCGCTCAAGTGCGTCTACATGGCGATCATGAGCCTGGACCCGACCGGCAAGGGCCGCAAACGCTGGATCACCCGCTGGAAGGCCGCCCTGAACGCCTTCGCCATCACCTTCGAAGGCCGCCTGACCCCGACCACCCGTCAATCAAACAAAACCGAGATACACCACTGACTGGACACACCCTCGCTCAGCGGAGGTCTGTCCCGCATTTGATTATGTCGTCACGGAAGTTGGTGCACACAGTGGGCGAGCATCACGACGACAACGCGAGGTGCGCGCCTACCTTGAGGAACTCCATGATCTGAGCCATGAGGAAAGGCGGGTGACGGCTTCATGTCGACAAACACCTTCCGTGACCGGATGCAGGTCGCCAGGAGCCTCTTGAAGCGGACTACGGCCGACTCACACTCGAGGCCCCACCTCATCGGGCACTTCGAGACGCGTTATGTCCCCGGCATGCTCCAGGTCCCGGCCTGCTGCATGATCGCGAATTCGACGACGTTGACGCTGCGGTTGCGGCGCGAATACACCGCCAGCAGATGCTGCATGACCCGGTCATAAGGTTCGAGTTCCTCATCGGTGAGTCTGTGCTTCTGTGGCTGATCTACCAGGCGACGGTGATGCGACTGCTGTACTTACCAGCCTACGTACGCGTAAACGCTCACGAGCGCAGTGGGCTTGATACCCTGCCTTTCGATGGCCTTCATCGCTTCGGGGCGATTGTGTTCCTCGGAGACGCTCCACGCATAAGCAGCAACGGTGGCGCCTTCCCACCGGGGTGATTTCAGCCACACATTTAGCGGCCGGCTGTCCACCTTGGTGGTCCAGTTCCGGCTGTGCAGATAGGCTACCGCCTTCCCTAGCGATTTCTCCTCAGTATCGCCACCGACATCAACCAAGAAAGCATGGGTTACTAAAATTTCTGACCCCGTTGAGACTTCTTGGCGTTCTTTCCAGACAACTGTGCCGATCTTATTGATTTCTCCCAGTACGCCGGGGTCGACCTCTTCGGGTTGCTGCGCACACGCTCCAACAAGAAGAGAGATGACAAGAGCAAGTGCAGGCAGCTTTCGTCTCCGCGTAACCCTCATCTTTTTATATCTTCTCGCTCACGGCATCAATTGAGGATGATATCGTATCTTACATGTAGGTCCAGCATGCGGGCACAGATTTTCCGCATGCGAAGAGCTCAGGGGCGGCCTTCTCGTATGCTAGTAGAGCGTTACGGCGCTCCTCTGCGATTCGCCCGTTTTCCGGATTCTGCGGGGTGGCCTCGGGCCTGCCGACGTAGCCACTATTTGCCCAAGCCACGTATCGCTTGGCGCTGACCTTTCCGGTTTTCACGTCCGTGACCGCTCCGGAGCAGGTGCAGTAGGCGATTGCCGCGTCCATGTCAGTCATGGGACGATTAAGACCCTCTATGCGCGCTTTCAGGTAGCGCATATATGCCGCCGCCGCATGAATTGCAAACGAAGGGTTTTTCATCATATCCGCGATCTGGCCATCGTCATATTTTTTGGCGGCAAACCCCTCCTTGTATGCGTTAAGCGCGTGCCTTACTTTATAGATTTCCAATTGGGAAACGCCAACCGACGCCCCTTCTCCATCCGCCCAAAAGCTGACATTATCGTTAAACATCTGATTGGCCTGCCAGTGGCTTTCGTACATGAGAACTGCAGCCAAGGCATTCACGTTTTTGATTCCGTGATTCGCGGCCGCCTTCTCGATATCCCTCCAGTATCTAACGATGTACTTATAGCTCTCATAAGAGGCCCATCTAGAGGCGCTAGTTCCGTCCTTTGGCTTTGTAGCATACATGCCCGAACCGAGCCTACTGCCTACTTGCTGCATCTTTCGCCACTCGCCGAGCCTTACATCGTTAGCGTTCTTATTCGCCACCTTCTCCATGGCAGCGAAGCTTTCCAACCCGCCCGCCGCCACCCAGCTGAAGGCAAGCTGCTTGTCGGTCATGGTAGGCGACCAGTTGGACATGTATTCGTTTTGCACCTTCTCACTGGCGAACCAAAAGTTCGGCTGGTCGATCGGCCGGCCGTTGGGCATGACCTCCAAGCCCAGCCTCTCGACTTCGTCCTGACCGAGCCAGAACTTCTTCTCGTTTTCCAGCTCGATCATCCGGGCCCAGCTCGGGTCCACAACGACATCGCCCGCACCGACACAGAAACCCATGCGGACACATGTATCGTCAACCGAGCCGCCGCCGACCGGGCCGATGACCTTACCGCCTCCCGATGATCCCGAGCTGCCGTAGCCGCCTGCGGGGAGGGTGTAGCCGCCACCACTCGATCCGGAGCTGCCGTAGCCGGAGCCGGCGAGCGAGCTGCCTCCGATGGTGATGGG
>NZ_JAATEP010000039.1:0-105023 GCF_012034275.1 Nonomuraea composti
CCGCGACGACATCGTGCTCGCCACCAAGGCCGGCATGCCGATGGGCGAGGAGCGCAACCACCAGGGCGGCTCGCGCCGCTGGCTTACCATCGAGCTGGAGCGCAGCCTGCGCCGCCTCGGCGTCGACCACGTGGACCTCTACCAGCTCCACCGGTGGGACCCGGCGACCAGCGACGAGGAGACGCTGTCCGCGCTGACCGACCTCCAGCGGGCCGGCAAGATCCGCTACTTCGGCTCCTCGACGTTCCCCGCCTACCGCATCGTGCAGGCCCAGTGGGCCGCCAAGGAGAACCATCTCGGCCGGTACGTCACCGAGCAGCCCAGCTACTCGATCCTGCAGCGCGGGATCGAGGCGCACGTCCTGCCGGTGACCGAGGAGTACGGGCTCGGCGTGCTGGCGTGGAGCCCGCTCGCGTCGGGCTGGCTGTCGGGCGCCGTCCGCGCCGGGCAGGAGGTCGCCACCCACCGCTCGGCGTTCCTGCCCGAGCGCTTCGACCTGTCCCTGCCGCACAACCGCGCCCGGCTCGACGCGGTCGAGCGGCTGGCCGAGGTCGCCGACGCGGCCGGGCTCACCATGATCCAGCTCGCGCTCGGCTTCGTGACCGCGCACCCGGCCGTGACCAGCGCGATCATCGGGCCGCGCACGCTCGGCCACCTGCACGCGCAGCTCGCCGCCGCCGACACCGTGCTGCCCGCCGACGTCCTCGACGCCATCGACGAGATCGTGGCACCGGGCCTCGACCTGGCGCCCCAGGAGAAGTTCGACACCCCGCCCGCCCTCCTCGACCCGGCGCTCCGCCGCCGCTGAGCACGCCGCCCGCCCTCCTCGACCCCGCACTCAGACGCCGCTGAAAGGGCGATTCCCATGCCGCACCACCCCCGCCCCAGCTTCGGGATCATGACCGCTCCCTCCCAGGTCGGCTACGACGACGTGCTGCGCGTCTGGCGCGAGGCCGACGAGCTGCCGCAGATCGAACACGCCTGGCTGTTCGACCACCTCATGCCGATCTTCGGCGACCCGGACGGGCCGACCTTCGAGGGCTGGACGCTGCTGTCCGCCCTGGCCGCGCAGACCCGGCGGCTGCGGCTCGGCGTGCTTGTGACCAGCAACCGCTTCCGCCCGCCCGCGATCCTCGCCAAGATCGCCACCACCGTCGACATCGTCTCCGGCGGCCGGCTCGACTTCGGCATCGGCGCCGGCTCCCGTCCCGGCCATCCGATGGCCCGCCGCGAGTACGACGCGCACGGCCTGCCGTACCATGACGCCGCCCACGCGGTGGCGAGCCTCGCCGAGGCCTGCACCGTCATCAAGCGGCTGTGGACCGAGACCGAGCCGTTCGACTTCGACGGCACCCACCACCGGCTCACCCAGGCGTACGGCAACCCGAAGCCCGTCCAGCGCCCGCACCCGCCGATCGTCATCGGCGGGCGCGCGTCGGCGACGCTGCGGGTGGTCGCCGAGCACGCCGACATCTGGAACATCCCGGGCGGCGACCTCGACGACGTCGTCCAGCGCAGCGCGCTGCTCGACCGCTACTGCGCCGAGATCGGCCGCGACCCCGCCGCGATCGTCCGCTCGATCCACGTGCCGGTCTCGTACGAGCGGCCGGGCCCCACCCGGGACATGATCGGTCAGGCGCTGGACGCCGGCTTCCGCCACGTCGTCCTCGGCCTGCCGGCCCCCTTCCCTGAGGGCGTCGCCCGCTGGGTGGCCGACGAGCTGGTCACCCCGTCCGCCTAGTGGTCGTCGCAGCAGGAGGCGCGGGCCCTGCCCAGCTCGGCGGGGTCGTTCCACCAGTAGCCGGCGGTGCTCGCGTGGGCGGGCAGCGGCTCCTTGACCTTGTTGGCGGGAGCCTCGGCGGTGGTGGTGGCCGACGGGTACGGCGCGAGGAGTTGCTCGACCGTGTGGTGCCGGCCGCCGACGAGGACGGCGGTGACCTTGGCCGCGTCCTCGATGCGGGCGAGCGGATCGCCGTCGACGATGGCCAGGTCGGCGTACATGCCCTTGCCGATCCTGCCCAGCGGCAGGCCGAGGTAGGCGCCGGACGTGCTGGTCGCGCAGGTGAGCGTCTCCAGCGGCGTGAGGCCGAACTTGACCATGGCCCGCAGGTTCATGTGCAGGCTGATCGCGACGTGGTCGATCGGCGCGTCGGTGCCGGCGGTGACCACGCCGCCGCCGCGGATCATGGCGGCGAGCTGCGCGACCTGGTTGGCCAGGTTCGTCAGCGTCACCTGGATGGCCGCCGGGTCGGCGTTCTGGGCCGTCGCGACCGTGGCTCTGAGCGCCGCCAGCCGCCAGTTGGGGTAGAGGCGGCGCACCCGCTCGTCGTCGGCCAGCGAGGTGTCCTCCCGGTAGAGGGCGCTGGAGTTGAACAACGTGGGCGTCCGCGCCATCTTCGACGCGTTGAACATGGCGATGACGTCCGAGTAGGCCGAGCCGACGTTCGTGACCGTGCGGGAGTAGCCGAACCGGCTCGTCGCCCCGACGTGCTCGGTCTGGTCGCCGCCCATCGCGATCGCCGGGTAGTGGTAGTGCGAGGTGACCGGCTTGCCCCGCCGGTGGGCCCAGTCGATCACCTCCTTGTGCCAGACGACCGGCAGCCGCACGTAGCACTTCATCAGGTCGTAGTCGAGGGCGGCGGCCCGCTCCAGCTCCAGGCGGAGCTGGTCGTGGCCGAACGTCGGGCGCATGAAGTTGTAGTAGATGCGCGGCCCGTCGATGGCCTCGCCGGTCGCCAGGTAACGCGGCGCGAGCCGCGCGCCCGACTGCACCGACTCGCGCTCCTCCACCATGTGGTACGCCGGTGAGCCCGGCGAGCGCGTGGTCGTGATGCCGAGGGCCAGCCACAGCGGGCCCTGCCGCGAGCCGTAGGCGTACCCCTGCATCTCGCGGTGGTGGTGGATGTCGATCAGGCCCGGCATGACGAACCGGTCACTGGCGTCGATCAGCGTGCCGGGCCGCCCGTCGCGGTGCGGCTCCACCGCGACGATCCGCTGGCCGCGCACGACGATGTCCACGTCGCGGGCGACGGTCCGGGAGACGCCGTCCCACATGCGGCCGGCGTGGACCACCACCTGCTCGGGGCCGGGGTCGTTGCGCCAGGTCAGGCGGTGCGGGACGGTGCGGGTCGCGGTGCCGTCCACGCGGACGGTGCGCAGCCGCCCGCCGTTCAGGTAGAGGAGGGTGCTTGAGCCGCCCGCCCAGACGGGCGCGTCCGACACCTCGCGGGTCACCTGGCGGGCGCGGCCCGCCGGCCGCCCGGCGCCGTCCACGGGCAGGACCCACAGCACCGACTCCATGGCGAAGGCGAGCATGGTGCCGTCCGGCGACCAGACGGGGCCGTCGTCGCCGCGCGTCTGCAACGAGCGGTGCGGCGCCGGATCGACGTACGTGCCCGCGCCCGTCGCCCGGTCCACCAGCAGGATCTTCGACAGGCCCTCGCGGTAGCGCCGCGAGTACGGCACCACGGCGGCCAGCGCGATCGTCCTGCCGTCCGGCGACCAGGTGGGCCGGCCCGGCTCGAACGTCGCGTTGAAGATCTTCTGGACCTCGCCGGTGGCCACGTCCAGGACCCAGAGGGCGCCGTCCTGGTCGAGGTAGGCGATCTCCCCGCCGTCCGGCGACCACCGGACCGACAGGGCCGCCGAGTCGGTCAGGTGGGTGAGCTGCCGGTCGGCGCCGGTGTCCAGGTCGCGCACCCAGATGTTCAGCGTTCCCGTCCGGTCGGTGACGAACGCCAGCCGCCGCCCGTCCGGCGAGAAGTCCGGGTCGGCCTTCCACCAGCGGTCACGGAAGAGCGGCCGGGGAGCCTCGCCGATCCGCATCAGGTAGATGTCGTTCAGCGCGCGGAAGGCGACCGTGGACCCGTCCGGCGAGACGGCCGGGCTGCCGATCCCGGCCACGGGGAACGAGCCGGGCGCGTCGAACACCCGCACCCGCTTCCGGTACGTCGGCGTCGTCGTGGTCAGCGCCGCGGCGAACCCGACCGTGCCCGCCGCCGCCGACCCCAGCCGGCGGGTGCGGACGGTGCCCGACGCGGTGTAGAAATAGCGCCCGTCCGGGGCGAACCGGGCGCGGAACGGGAAGACCTCCTCGCCCGTGACCAGCGTGCCGGACGTGCTGACGAGCTCGTTCTGGCCCGCCCGGAACAGGTGATAGGCGAGGTCGGTGCCGTTCGGCAGCCACGACGGCTGGTGGATCACCTGCCCGGCGGGCACCGTGACGGCGGTCTCGCGGGCACCGGTGGCCACGTCCACCACGTCGATCCTGGTGTCGGCCACGACGAACGCCACCTTGGCGCCGTCGGGCGACCAGGCCGGCTCGTACTCCTCCACCGCCGTGTCCGTCAGCGCGCGCGACGCCCCGGTGGCGACGTCGAGCAGGTGGATGCCGTAGCTGCCGCCGCTGTCGGAGGAGTACGCGATCGTGCGGCCGTCCGGGCTGTAACGGGGCTCGCGATGGTCGAACGGGCCCGTGGTGAGCTGCTTGATCGCGGAGCCGTCGGGGCGGATCGTCCACAGGTTGAAGACGCCGTCGCGGTACGACTGGAACACGATCGTGGAGCCGTCGGGGGACCAGTCGGGCTGCGCGATGTCGTACAGGTCGCTGGTGAGCCGGCGGGCCGTGCCACCTGAGGCCGAGCACACCCACAGGACGCCGAGCAGGTCGAGCGCCAGCCGGCGGCCGTCGGGGGAGGGGGCGACGGCGAAGTCCGTGCCGGTCGCGACGGTCGTCCTGCCCGCCGCCGCGGCCCTCGCCGGCGGGGCCGTGGCGGGCGCGAGCGCGGCGGCGAGGGCGGCGCCGGCGCCGCCCGCCAGAACGGTCCGGCGGGTCGGGCGGGGCAACGAGCCAGGGGCGTCAGGTGACATCGGGGCTTCCCTCCGGGAGATCGCGCTCGACTCGGGATCTTCGCTACGGCGTGCATACGTCGGCCGGAAGGATCGGTCAAGAGGCGCGGTCAGGGAGGGCCGTTGCCGGGTCGGCCCCTGCTGCTCTCAGTCGGCGACGAGCCGGGTCTGGTCCGCCTGCTCGCGCTGCCGGCGCAGCTCGTACGTGCCGGGCGCGATGCCGGCGTAGGCGTGCTCCGGATGCGCCAGGTACGCGGTCGCGCCCTCCTCGACGGTCAGCACGCCGAGCGTCAGCGCGCGCCCGGACCGGTCGGGGGTGAAGAACGCGGGCCCGGTCGCGACCAGGAGGTGCGTGTTGGCCTGGGCCTGGCCGCGCACGACCGGCACGCCCTCGGCGGGGATCGGGGTACGGGCCGGCGCCGAGGTGACCGGCACCACGGCCACGTCGCCCTGGAACTGCAGCCCGGACAGCACGGGGATCTCGGCCTGCCGGTCGAGGTGCTCGTCCACGGTGACGCCGAAGGTGGCGATGGCCTGTTCGATGGTGAGCATCGGGTGAAGGGCTCCTTTGGGGGTCAGGATCGGCGCTGGGCCTGGGCGTACTGGGCGGGGGTGAGGCCGTAGGTCCAGGCGGCGGCCTCGATGGGGTCGGTGCAGGCGGCGGGGACGGTGAGGCCGAAGCGGCGGCGGGTGCCGTCCCGCTCGACGGTGCCGTTCGTGCACAGCAGGACCCGCACGTTCGTGGGGTAGACGCCCGGGGGCACGTCGTGCAGGGTGAGCGTCTGGCCGGGGTTGCCGGGGTCGGGCACGGCGGGGCCGATCTGGTCGAGGCGGGCCTCGATGACGAAGCGGTCCCAGCCGCGGCGTTCGATGGCGCAGCGGCGGATCTCGGCGTTGGGCTCGCGGATGATCTCGTCGGCGGTGAGCGTGTCGTCGACGACGGCCGGGGGGACGTGCGTGCCGCGCCAGAAGCACAGCCCGAACCCGTCCTTCCAGGCGACCGCCGGGCCGTCGGCGCGGTGGAGGCGCGGCCTGGCCTGCTCGTCCTCGCCGGCCGGCTCCCGGTGCACGTCGCTCGGAGGCGGGCAGAACAGGACGAAGTCGCGGAACGGCCACCACCACCAGACGCCGGGGGCAGGCAGGCGGGCCCGCCACAGCCGGCGGATCTCGCCGCGGATCGTGTCCTGCCGCGCCCCGCCGACGGCCGCCTCCACCGCCGCCCGCAGGTCCGCGTCCACGGCCTCGTTCACGGTGTCCCACAGATCGTCGCGTTTCGCCCGGCCCCTGGCCGCCGGCAGGTCGGCGTGCAGGGCGGTCGCCGCGGCGCCGTGCACCGAACCCCTGGTCGAGCCCGCGGTCGCGGCCTCGACGGCGTCGCGCACGGCCCGGCCGATCCGCTCGCCGGCCGTGTCGTCCACCGCGCGGAGGACCGAGTCCAGGACGCGCCGGTTGCGATGCCCGGTGGCCAGGCAGGCGGCGATCGGCGCCGCGAACGTGCCGGCCAGCGGCGAGGACACCCGCACCACGCACTCGGGAAAGGGCACCCCGATCTCCTGGTAACGGGCGCGGGCGGCCTCGAACGCCTGCTCCTCCTCCACCAGCGGTGTGTTCACAGGGGGGACCTCCCATGTCGTGCGTGGCCCGTGCGATCGGGCGCTCGTTCTGGGCGAAACGCCTGCGGCCAAGGTCATTTCGGCGGTAGCTTATCGGGACTTTGTCTTGACATGTCGAGTATATTTCGTACATTCGTTCGAATGAAAGTCATGGCCATCGAGGAAGCACTACGGGCGCATCCCGACGACCTCACCGCCTGGCACGCGTACAGTGACCGGCTGCTGGAGCGGGGCGACGCCCGAGGCACGCTGATCCGCCTGGAGCAGCGCCTGCCCCGCACCCGCCCCGCCGACCGCCCCGCGCTGGAGCGCGAGATCGCCGACCTCGTGGCGGAGCACGAGGACCGGTGGGACGACGGGCTGCCGGGCGCGGCGCGCGTGCGCTCCCGGCGCTACGGCTTCGCCACGGAGGTGGCCGTCACCTGGTCGGACGACGTCCGCGAGGTCGTGGAGCAGGTGCTGCGCGCCCCGTTCGTCACCACGCTGAGGCTCACCTCGAACGCGGCGGACGATGACGATGACGACGAGGAGTGGGACGAGGACTGGGACGAGGAGGACGAGGACGGGTGGGACCTCGCGGTCGACCGTGGCGCGCCGCGCCCGGGCCGCCTCGACGTGCGGGCCCTGGCCGGGCTCGACCTCGGCCGGCTCACCGAGCTCGACCTGTCCTACCTCAGCGTCGGCTTCGACGGCGCCGAGTTCCTCGCCGGCCTGTTCGTCTCGGACCGGCTGCGGGCACTCGACCTGCGCTACTGCCGCGTCGCCGACACCGGCCTCGCCGCGCTGGCGGCCCGCCCCCAGCTCGCCGGGCTGCGCCGCCTGCACCTGCAACGCAACAGGCTGACCGCCGACGGCGTGCGCTCCCTGCACCGGCTCACCGAGCTGACCGAGCTGGACCTGCGATACAACGACCTCGGCGAGGCGGGCGCGCGGGCCCTGCTCGCCGCCCCGTTCGCCTGCTCCCTCACCCGGTTGTGGCTGTACGACTCCGACGTGGGCGAGGACGGCGTCCGGGAACTGGCACAGGCCGCGAATCTTCCGCCGGGGCTGCGGAGTATGTGGAGGTGCGTGTGAGCATCGAACTTCGGGACCGCTTCTTCGTCCTGTCGGCCGGGAACGCCCCCGCCGAGGAGGTCGCCCGCTACCGCGCGGAGGTGGACGCGGCCGACGCCGCCCCCGCCGCGACGGTCGACGGGCTGGACGTCTGCTGGCATCCGACGGCCCGGTTCAAGGCTGTGCGCTTCATCGACGCCGAGCTCATCGACGAGCGGGTGCGGGAGCTGTTCGCCCGGCCCAGCGCGCAGGCGCCGTACCTGGCGGCGGTGTTCGCGGACCCGCACGAGCTGTCGTTCCGCACGTTCGAGAACATCGTCCCGCTCGACCGCCTCTTCGAGAGCGTCCCGCTGGAGATGGAGCTCGACGGGGGCACCGAGCACGCGGAAGGCGTGCTCTCGTACGCGCTGCGCCTGCCCGAGCAGGCCCGCGACCGGCTGGCCCGGCTGGACGCGCTCGGCCTGTACGTGCCGCCGCTGAACGCCGCCTCCCGGGGCGGCGAACGCTTCATCTTCCACTCGGCGCTCCTGGCCGAGGCGCTGACCGCGGCCGTCGCCGACGCGCTGCCGCCGTCCGTGGCGGAGGGCTTCTCGCACGTGAACCCGGTGTTCCGGTGCAACGCCTTCGAGCCCGGCGACGCCAACTTCCACCTGCACCGGGACACCCCGTACTACGACGCCGCGCGCGGGCACATCTCCCGCTACACGCTGCTCCTGTACGTGACCGGCGGCACCGGCTCACCGGCGCTGGACCTGGCCGGCGGCGCCGCGCTCGCCGAGATCGGCCCGTTCACGTGCGTCATCTTCGACCAGCGGTACGAGCACGAGGGCGCCCCCTACCGCGACGGCCGCAAGGTGTTCCTGCGCACCGAGCTCGTCTTCGCCGCCGGCGAGGTCACCGAGCAACCGGAGATCGGCGCGCTGTTCAGCAAGGCGTGCTACCTGACCGGCGAGAGCGTGTTCGCCCCCGAGCTGGCCCGGCACGCCGACGCGTACTACAACCAGGTGGCCGCCGCCCACTGGAGCGGCCTCGGCGACGGCCCGGCCCGCGAGACCTTCGTGCACAAGGAGTTCCGCGGCCTGCACTTCGTCACCAACGGCTACGACTTCTGGTTCCCCGCGACCGACGCCCTGCCGGCGGCGGAGTGCGCGGCCGTCACCCTGCTCGACTACTTCAACTGCAAGCTCGGCGACACGCCGTTCCGCGCCCTGTGCCGGACGGAGGTCATCGAGGCCGAGGACGCCGCGTGGATCCCGGACTTCCTCCGCGACCAGCACCCCGCCCTCTCGGTCACGACCCAGGTGGACAAATCCGCCTTCTTCCCCGACCCGGAGCGCCCCGACGGCGCCAACTGCTGCCCGTTCCACTCCTCCGGCCGCTTCGACCCCACCCGCTTCGACGACGTCATCAAGCTCTACGAGGACGCGCAGTCGTTCGCCAAGGCCCACATCCTGCCCGCCCCCATCCTCATGCTCGGCGAGGACGTGGCCCTCGACCCGGACCGCTTCGTCATCGACGGCGACCTCATCCACGTGCTCGGCAAGACCGCCCTCACCCCGGTCAACTTCGCCGCCTGCTGGAACGACGAATCCATCCCCGAGGACTACGTCGTCACCGCCGCCCGGGTCGGCGTGCAGCAACTCCTCGTCCCGCCGATCCTCCACCACGAGTCCAACGGCTGCCGCCACCTCAGCTTCGACTTCTTCCGCAACTCCTGGATGGTCGACCACCGCCAGGCCACCATTCCCGTCCCCAGGATCACCGAGCTGATGTGGGCCGACCCCGACGACAGCCACGCCTGGCGACGTGACGTGGACGACTCCCTCATCGACGACGAGCACCCCCTGGAGCCCAGCGACCTGTGGGACGACGAGGACGACGACTGGGAGGACGACGAAGAGGACTCGTGACGGTCCGCCCGGTGCCGCGTTTCACGTCCCGTACTCGAAGCGGGCGACGAGGGACCGGGCGGCGTCCTCGTCGAGCAGCAGGTCCAGCAGGCTCAGGTACAGCTCCTCCCGGTTGACGGGGGTCTCGTAGAAGCCCTTGCGTCTGCGGTGCTCGCGCAGCCTGCGCCACAACTGGTCAAGGACGCCCTCGGTCTCCTCGTCCGGCTCCGCACCGCCCAGCTGGACGGCCGACCAGAGGGAGGTGGCGAGTGCGGACAATCTACTGTCGTTCATCGGTCGCCTTCGTTCTCGTTGGCAGTTCTTGTCCGACGGCGGGGCTCAAATCGGCCACGAAGGTATTCGCCCGCGAGGCTGATGGGCTCATGGGAGAATGTTTCACGTCTGTCTCAGACGTTGCAACCGAATCCAATTTCACATTACTGCTCTGGTGACTCTAAAAGGGTGATGGCGCAAGAGTCGCAGCCGGTCCAGAATCGTGAATTATTCTCGCGAACTACTCGAAAGAGGATCTTCGCCTTACCGGAGGCAAGGAAGCCCCTTGCGGGGTCGGCCCCGCCATGTAGCTCCGATACGTTGGGGCATATGGCGACCGCCCCCCACCAACCCTCCCGAACAGTCCACCGGCTCGCCTGGCTGGACGCCTTACGTGGCGTCGGCGCCCTGGCGGTCGTGGGCGAGCACCTGACGACCTGGGCGATGCCCTGGTTACGGCCCACGTCGTTCAACCTCGGTGTGTACGGCGTGCTGGTGTTCTTCCTGGTGAGCGGCTACATCATCCCGACGTCGCTGGAGCGCCACGGCGACGTGCGGGCGTTCTGGATCGGCCGCCTGTTCCGCCTCTATCCGCTCTATCTCGCGGTCATCGCCGTGGTCCTGGCCCTGGCCTGGTGGATCCCGATCCGGCCCGAGGTGCCGAGGGACGGCTCGGCGGTGGCCGCGCACGCCACGATGCTGATGGACGCGGTGGGCTCGGCCGGCGTCCTCAACACCATGTGGACGCTCTCGTACGAGATGCTCTTCTACCTGCTGGCCGTGGCGTTGTTCGCGACGGGGCGGCGCGACCGGTGGGGGATCGTGCCGGTGCTGTTCGCACTGCTCGCGGCCGGCGCGGGCCTGCTGCTGGCGGGGCCGCCGGTGGTGGGCGCGTGGCCGGCGTGGGTGTCGTGCGCCGTGTTCGTGGCCGGGCTGGCCTGCGTGCTCGCGGGGCGCGGCGGCACGGCCGCGGTGTACGTCCTGGGCGCGATGGCGCTGGCGCTGATGGCGAGCAGCCGGGTGCCGTGGTTCGGCGCGGCGATGATCGCGGTCATGTTCACCGGCACCGCGATCCGCCGGTGGGAGGGCGGCGAGGGCCGCTTGTGGCCGGTCGGCGTGGTCGCCGTGCTGGTGGGCTCGACGCCGATGTGGGCGCTCAACGCCGGCTGGTGGTGGGTGCGCCCGGACCGGTGGGGCCTGACGATCGTCCTGGCGGGCCTTACGTTCGCCGTCGCGATGGCGGCGCGGGGCCGGCGCGTTCCCGCGGCTCTGACGTGGCTCGGCACCGTCAGCTACTCGCTCTACCTGGTGCACCTGCCGATCCTGCTCGTCATCATGGAGCTGGTGGGGGAGATGCGCTGGTCACCGCTGCCCGCCCAGCTCGGCGTCGGCGCGGCCTTCCTCGCGGTGCTCCTGCCGGCGTGCTGGCTGAGCCACCGGCTGGTCGAGCAGCCGCTGCAGCGTCTCGGCCGCCGCCTGACCGCCCGGCGTCCGGTCGTCGCCGCCGCTTGACCGCACCGTCCACATGCGGACGGTCGTGCCCAGGGTGGTGAGCAGGCAGGCGAAGTCGGCGTCCCGCACGTCCTGCGGGTGGTGGTCGAAGCGGCCGGCGGCCTCGCTCCTGGCGAAGCCGAGGACGGCGGTGCTGATGAGGCATTCGGCGCGGGCGGCGTCGAGGTGCTGTCCCCCGACCGGCTGTGCGTCTGCGCCTTCACCCGGCACGTACGCCGCGTGCAGGAGGAGGTGCCGGGGCCGCTGGTGATGGTGCAGGCGGTGTTCGCGGCGGGCGAGCCGATCGCCTTCCACGCCTGCGTACGGGCGGGCGAAGGGGCCAGGGGCGGCGCCGGCCGCAAGCGGAGCGTCCTGCTGCCCGAGGTGCGCCGGCACGTGGAGCGGCTGGGGGGCGAGCTGCGCTGGCACGGCGCGCTGTCGGCCGACGTCATACTCGGCCCGGACGGCCCGGTTCTCATCGACGTCAACCCGCGGCTGGTCGAGCCGGTGAACGCGTTGCTGTCGGGCGTGGACCTCGTCACGCCGCTGCTCGACCTGGCCCGTGGCCGCTCGCCCGTCCCGCAGCCCGCGTCGGTGCCCGGCGTGCGCACCCACCAGCTCCTGCTGGCCGTCCTGGGCGCCGCCGAGCGCTCGGGGCGGCGCCGCGCGATCCTGGCGGAGCTCGCCGCCGCCACGACCGCCGCCCTCGTGCGTCCTGACCTGTGGCGATGGTTCGCCTCGGGCAGCGTGGCCGACTACGCGCTGAGCCCGGCGGGCTGGCGGCGGATCGTCGAATTCAGCCGGACGCGGCCAGGCTCCACTGCAGGGACATGGAGTGGGCGAGGCGATCGGCGCGGATGAGCATGCGGCTGCCGTCGATGGTGGCCTGGTCGTGCACGAGGGCGGCGCCGTCCACCCCGCGCGTGATCCGCTCGCTGGCGAACGCGGCGCCGCCGGCGGGCAGCCGCAGCAGCTCCGCCACCCGCGCGGGCAGCACGACGGGCCTGATCGACTCGGTGGCGGCGGCGATGGCGACCTCGCACCTGGTGGCCAGCGCGTGGTAGAGCGGGGTGGCCGCGAAGTCGGCGTCCCTGATCTTCGTGGCGTACGGCTCGGGCACCCATGAGACCTGGTGCACCGCCGGATCGCCGTCCACGAGGCGGACCCGCTCCAGCCGCAGCCCGCGCGCGCCGGCGTCGGCGCCCAGCTCGGCGGCCACCCCGGCGGGCAGCCTGCGCACCTGGGCCGACAGCACCCGCGTGACGACCTCGCGCCCCTGCGCGCGCAGCTCGTCGGCGAGGCTGCGCAGGCTTTCCAGCCGGTACGCGGCCAGCGGCGGGCTCACGAACGTGCCCCGGCCCGGCTCCTGGACCACGAGCCCCTGGTCGGACAGGCCGCGCAGGGCCTGCCGGAGCGTCATGAGCGTCACTCCGAGCGAGGCCGCGAGCTGGCGCTGCGGGGGAAGTGCCTGGCCGGGACGGTAGACGCCGCGCCGGATCCGGTCGGACAGCTCGTCCTGCAGAATCCGGTACTTCGGCCGCTGAGGGCTCCCGCCGTCACCCGACTTGTCCATGGCCGCCCATCGTATCGGCCCGCCCCGAGCTTGCGCGGGCGTGCCCGGCTCATCAATACTTTGCTTACAGTTCTAGAACGGAGGCCAACATGAGCATCGCCTTGCGAGGCCCGGGCGACGACCTGATGCACCGGCGTCGCTCCGCCATGAGCGACCCGGGCCCCAGCGGCCGCTTCGGCCGGTTCGGCGGGCGGTACGTGCCGGAAACGCTCATCACCGCCTGCGAGGAGCTCGAGGAGGCGTTCCGCGACGCCTGGGACGACCCGGCGTTCCGCGCGGCGTTGAGCCAGACCCTGGAGCTGTACGCCGGCCGCCCCACGCCCGTCACGCCGGCCCTGCGCCTGTCCGCCGACCTGGGCGTGACCCTGCTCCTCAAGCGGGAGGACCTGACCCACACCGGGTCCCACAAGATCAACAACGTGCTGGGGCAGGCCCTGCTCGCCCGGCGCATGGGTAAGACACGCCTGCTGGCCGAGACGGGAGCCGGCCAGCACGGCGTGGCCACCGCCACCGCCGGGGCGCTGCTCGGCCTGGGTGTCACCGTCTTCATGGGCGAGCGCGACATGGAGCGCCAGCAGCTCAACGTCTTCCGCATGCGCCTGCTCGGCGCCGAGGTCGTCGGCGTCTCCGGCGGCAGCCGTACCCTCAAGGACGCCTGCAGCGAGGCGCTGCGGCACTGGGTCGCGGCGGCCGACGACGCGCACTACTGCATCGGCTCCGTGATGGGCCCCCACCCCTACCCGTGGATGGTCCGCGAGTTCCAGCGCGTGGTCGGCGAGGAGGCCCGCGGGCAGTGCGCGAGCCTGCTGCCCCGCGCCGTGCCCGACGTGGTCGTGGCGTGCGTGGGCGGCGGCTCCAACGCGGCCGGCACGTTCGCCGGGTTCGTCGACACGCCCGCCCGGCTCGTCGGCGTCGAGCCCGCGGGCGGGGCGGCGGTGGCCGGCGGCGAGCCCGGCGTGCTGCACGGGTTCCACTCCTACGTCCTCCAGGACGAGGACGGCCAGATCCAGGAGGCGCACTCCATCTCCGCCGGCCTCGACTACCCGGGGGTGGGGCCCGAGCACGCCCACCTCGCCGACACCGGCCGCGCCACGTACGTCTCCGTCACCGACGACGAGGCCGTCGCGGCGGTCGCGCGCCTGGCCCGCACCGAAGGCATCCTCCCGGCGCTCGAATCGGCGCACGCCCTGGCCTGGGTGCTCAAGGCGGCCGGCACGCCCGACCTGCCGGCGGGCTCGACGGTGCTCGTCACCCTGTCCGGCCGCGGCGACAAGGACGCCGACCAGCTCGCGAGGCTGATATGAGCGCGCGGCCGGCTCCCGAGGCTGACATGAGCACCCGGCCGCCCAAGATGAGCATGGGCACGCTGGAAACGCACCTGAGAGCGCGCCGCGACGCCGGGCGATCGCTCCTGGTCCCGTACGTGACCGCGGGCCTGACCGCCGACTGGCCCGACTACCTGCGCGCCTACGCCGACGCCGGCGCCGACGCGATCGAGGTCGGCCTGCCGTTCTCCGACCCCATGCTCGACGGGGGCACCATCCAGGAGGCGTCGGACCGGGCGCTGCGCCGGGGCGCCACCCCCAGCCGCCTCCTCGCCGAGCTCTCCACGGCGAACCCCGGCGTGCCGCTCGCCGTCATGACGTACGCCAACCTGGTCTTCCGTACGGGTGCGCGGGCGTTCTGCGAGCGGCTGGCCGAGGCGGGCGTCACGGGGCTGATCGTGCCCGACGTCCCGCACGACGAGGCCGGCCCGCTCTCCGAGGCCGCCACCGCCGCCGGCGTCGACCTCGTGCTGCTGGCCGCGCCCACGACCGCGCCGGCCCGGCTGCGCGGCATCGCGGAGCGCAGCCGTGGCTTCGTCTACGGCGTCACCGTCATGGGCACCACCGGCGAGCGGGCCGCGCTCGCCGACTCCGCCGGGCCGCTCGCGGGGCGGCTGCGCGAGCTGACCACCTGCCCGGTGCTGCTCGGGTTCGGCATCTCGACGCCGGAGCAGGCCGCGCAGGCGTGCGCGTACGCGGACGGCGTCGTGGTCGCCTCCGCCCTCATGCGCCGCGCCCTCGACGGCGCCACCCCCGCCGAGGTGGGCGCGGACGTGGCCGCCATCCGCCGGGCCCTTCCGGCCGGCTGACCGGGCGGCTGACCGGATGGCTGACCGGCCGGCTGACCGGACGGGGGCCATAGGAATGTCCTATGGCCCCCGTCGCCTTTTCCTCTTTGCTTCTCCTTCTTTTCCGGGCGTAGCTTTCTGAACAGCGCGGCGAGCTTTTCCGCGCAGCTCCCTTTTCCCTGTTCGAAAGGCTTGTGGCATGTCCGGATTCGAAAAGGAACTCGCGGGAAAGCGGGCCCTGGTGACGGGCGGCACCCGCGGCATCGGCGCGGCCATCGTCAGCCGGCTCCTCGAAGCGGGCGCCGACGTGCTCACCACCGCCAGAGCCGCGACGGGCACCGCGCCGGAGGGCGCCTCCTTCGTGCGGGCCGACGTGCGCACCAAGGCCGGGGCCGAGGCGCTGGCCGCGGCCGCCCAGGACGTGCTCGGCGGCGTGGACGTCGTGGTGCACAACGCGGGCGGCGCGCGCCCGTACGAGGGCAGTGCGGCCATCCCCGACGAGGAGTGGCAGGACGCGCTGGACCTGAACCTGCTGGCGTCGGTACGCCTGGACTCCCTGCTGACGCCGGGCATGCGGGAGCGCGGTTCGGGGGCGATCGTGCACATCTCCTCGGCCGCCGTCCTCACCCCGGAGGCGTCGTCGTTCCTGCACTACGTGGCGGCGAAGGCGGCGCTGGAGACCTACAGCCGCGGGCTCGCCGCCGAGCTGGCCCCGCACGGCGTCCGCGTGAACACCGTGTCTCCCGGCCGGGTCGCCACCCCCGGAGGTGAGCGGACGCGGGCGCAGTGGGCGGAGGTGGCCGCCCGCACGGGCGTCGGCGGCGACGCCGCCGGCGCCACCCCGCCGCTCGGCCGTGACGGCCATCCGGACGACATCGCGCACGCGGTGCTGTTCCTCGTCTCGGAGCGGGCGGGCTGGCTCACCGGCAGAAATCTCATCGTGGACGGCGGCGAATTCCCGATGGGCTGAAAACCGGAAAAGCAAAGAAAGGAGATTCGGCATGGAATTGCGCGGCAAGACCGCCCTGGTCACCGGCGGCACCTCCGGCATCGGCCTGGCGACCGCCCGCCTGCTGGCCCGCGCGGGCGCCGGCGTCGTCATCACCGGCCGCGACGCCCGGCGCGGCAAGGACGCCGTGGACGCCATGCGGGAGGACGGCGAGGTCCGCTTCGTCCCGTCCGACCTGGCCGACCTCGACTCGGTCGCCGAGCTGAGCCGCAGCGGCGGCCCGGTCGACATCCTCGTCAACAACGCCGGCGCCTTCCCCGTCGCGCCCACCCTCGAACAGAGCGTGGAGGGCTACGACCACGTCTTCGACACCAACGTCCGCGGCCCCTACTTCCTGGTCGCCGCGCTCGTCCCGCACATGATCGAGCGGGGCGGGGGCAGCATCGTCAACGTCACCACGCTCGCCGCGCACCGGGGGTTCTCCGGCGCCTCGGCCTACAGCGCGTCCAAGGCGGCGCTGGCGTCGCTGACCCGCACGTGGGCGCTGGAGTTCGCTGATGGCGGCGTCCGGGTCAACAGCGTCGCCCCCGGCCCCACCCGCACCGAAGGGGTGCTGGCCGAGTGGGGCGAGGAGGGCAACGAGGGCGTCGCCAGGAGCCTGGGCCTCACCCGCACGGCCGCACCGCACGAGATCGCCGAGGCGATCTGCTTCCTCGTCTCCCCGCGCGCCTCCTACATCACCGGCACCACCCTCCACGTGGACGCCGGCGGCACCGCGTTCTGACCGGCCCGCGCCTGTCCCTCGTGCGAGCTACCCGCGAGTGTCCGCCGCACGGTGACGATTTCCGATCGCCGGATCCCTAGCGTTACGGGCATGACGCGACGATGCCCGTCGCGAAGTCCCCCCAGGTGAGGAAGTCGTCATGCGGTTGTTGAAACAGCTGGTCCCCGTCGCGCTGGTCGCCTTCGTCGGTGGCGCGCTCGCCGGCGCGGTGCAGGGGATCTGGATCCTCACCCTGCTCGTCGGCGTCGCGACGGCCGCGCTCGCCGTGTACGTGTACGCCCGCGTGGTGCGCTGGTCCGAGCGTCGCGACCCGGTGGAGGTGGGCAGGCAAGGGGCCGTCCCCGCCGTCCTCCGGGGGTTGCTGATCGGCGGCGCCCTGTTCGGGGCCGTCATCCTCAACATCGCCCTCGTGGGCGGCTATCACGTCGACGGCCTGGGATCCCTGACGGGCGCGCTCGGGGTGTTCGGCTTCATGGCCGCCGCGGCGGTGACGGAGGAGCTGCTGTTTCGCGGGATCCTGTTCAGGCTCGTCGAGGAACGCGTCGGAACGTGGCTCGCGCTGACGCTGACCGCGCTGCTGTTCGGCGCGTCGCACCTGTTCAACCCGCACGCCACCCTGTGGGGCGCGATCGCCATCGCGATCGAGGCGGGCGGCATGCTCGCCGCCGCCTACGCCGCCACCCGCACCCTGTGGGTGCCCATCGGGGTGCACTTCGGCTGGAACTTCGCGGCGGCCGGCATCTTCGGCGCGGAGGTCTCGGGCAACGGCACCCCCCAGGGGCTGCTGCACGGCGTGACGTCGGGGCCCACCTGGATCACGGGCGGCGAGTTCGGCCCGGAGGGCAGCATGTACGCGGTGGTGTTCGGCCTGCTGCTGACGGTCGTGTTCATGTGGCTGGCCCGCCGGCGCGGCAACGTGGTCCCGCTGCGGCGCCGCGCGAACGCTACGCTCGACGGATGACCCTGCGGCGCGTCACGGACCTGTGGCGGCGATGCGACGTCGTGGTCCGTGACCTACCGCTCGGGCTGCTGCTCGCCGGCGCGTCCCTGCTGCCCGCCCTCCACGGCAGGGGGACACAGGTCGGCGACCTGCCCACCCGGCCCTTCGACGCGCTGGCCGTCCTGGTGGTCGTGCTCGAATGCCTCCCGCTGGCCGTGCGCCGGCGGTGGCCGGCCGTCTGCCTCTTCCTGGTGTCGCTCGGCTTCGCCCTCGACCAGCTGCGGGGCTACCACGTGTTCGCCAGCAACGCGATGCCCATCGCGCTCATCAGCGCGGGCGCCCATCTCGAACGCGGCCGGCGGGTCGCGGCAGGGCTGCTCACCGCCGCGTACGTGCCCCTCGCGATCGCGGTCGACCGGCTCGGCGCGACCGAGAAGGCGGACGGCTACGTGATCTTCTACCTGGCGCTGGCCCTCGCCTGGGGCATCGGCGCCTGGCTGCGCGCCACCCGAGCCGCCGAGGCGGAGCGCCGCCGCCACGCCGCCGAGGCCGCCCGCGCCGCCGAGCGCACCCGGATCGCCCGCGAGCTGCACGACGTGGTGACCCACCACGTGACGGCGATGGTCGTCCAGGCGGAGGCGGCCCGCTACCTGACCGCCGCCCCCGACCGCCTCGACACGACGCTCAGCGCCGTCACCGACACCGGGCGGCGGGCCATCACCGACCTGCGGCACATGCTCGACCTGCTCAAGCCCGACCACGACACCGACGTCGGCGCGAGCTCCCCGGGCGAGCTGCGCACGCTCGTGGAGCAGACCCGGCGGGCCGGGCAGCCGGTGGAGTTCACCGAGGAGGGAAGCCCGGCGGAGTCGGCGGGCAGCGCCGAGTTCGTCACCTACAGGGTCGTCCAGGAGGCCCTGACGAACGCGCTCAAATACGCGCACGGCAGCCGTACCGTCGTCCGCGTGCGTTACGGCGAGCAGGAGATCAGCGTGGAGGTCAGCACCGACGGCGCCGTCTCCAGGACCGCCTCTCTGGGCGGGAGCGGGCGCGGCCTGGCTGGCCTCCGCGAACGCGTCGACGCCCTCGGCGGCGCGTTCAGCGCCGACCGGCAGGCGGGCGGCGGCTTCCTCGTACGGGCCCGCATCCCCGCCGGCGGCGCCGATCTGCTTAGCGGGGGCTGGGGCCGGGCATAGAGGTGGGCATGATGCCGCCCCGGGTCACCGTGGGCGGGAGGGCCGGAGGGAGGCCCAGGTATGGCCTTAGTGCCTGGCTCCGAAGCGAGCGAGCCGATCGAGCACCTGTTCACGGTGAGCCCCGGCGTGCTGGCCGACATCCGGGCCTTCGTCGGCCGGCTGGCCGAGGAGGCGGGCCTCGCCGACCGGGAGCGGGATCGGATCGTGCTGGTCACGCACGAGCTGTCGGCCAACGCGATCGAGCACGGCGCCACCGACATGATCTCCGTGCGGTGGGAGGACACCGACCAGGGTGTCTGGATCACCGTGTCGGATCAGGGCGTGTTCGAGGTCGGCGTGACGCTCGGCGATCGCGGGCGGGGCCTGCGGATCGTGCTCGCCCTGGCCGACGAGGTGACGATCCGGCCGGGCCGGCGCGGCGACCAGGGCACGGTGGTGCGGCTGCGGATGCCTGTCCGCGCGAGCGGGCCGGCGGTCCTGCCGCGGATTCTCCTCGTGGACGGTGACCGGTTCTCCGGCCGGTCGTTGTCCTCCTTCCTCGACGCCGAGGGCTACCCCACGGTGGTGACGGGGTCGGCGCAGGCGGGCCGCGACGAGTCGGCGAGCCCGCCCCGCCTCGCGATCGTCGACCTGATGACCTCCAACGGCCTGACCGTCCAGCTCTGCGCGGACCTCACGCGGGCGGGCGTCCCGGTCCTGGCCATGTCGATCCTGCCGCCGCCCGCGAACCTGCGCTCCAGCCGGTTCCTGCGCAAGCCGGTGCATCCTCTGGAGGTGCTGGCCGCGGTGCGGCTGCTGACCGAGCCGTCCGGCGCCGCCTCGGAGGTGCGCCGTGCCTGAGCGGCGGCTGGCGAGCGGGCAGGCCCGGCTCGACGCGATACTCGGCGGCGGCCTGATCAACCCGTCCGTCGCCCTCATCGCGGGCCTGCCGGGCAGCGGCAAGACCGTCCTGGCGCAGCAGTACGCGTTCGCGAACGGCACCGAGCGGCTTCCCGCGATCTACCTCAGCACCGTCGCCGAACCGTTGAGCAAGATCCTGTACTTCGGCGAGGCCCTGTCGTTCTTCGACCCCGGCCGGGTCGGCAGGGAGGTGCTGTTCGAGGATCTCAGCGGCGAGCTCGACGACGACGGCCTGACCGGCATCCTCCACCGCATCACCGCCCGGGTCGAGCGGCAGCCGTGCTCGCTCCTGGTCATCGACAGCTTCCGCGCGCTGCGCTACCGCGGGGTCGGCGAGCGGGACTTCGAGGGCTTCGTCCACCAGCTCGCCGGTCACCTGGCCGCCACCGGCACGATGGCGCTGTGGCTCGGCGAGTACCGGCGCGACGAGCTGGAGGGCTGCCCGGAGTTCGCCGTCGCCGACGCCGCCGTCCTGCTCGCCACCGAGGACTCCGGGCAGCGCGACAACCGGGCCCTGCGGGTGCTGAAGCTGCGCGGCAGCGGTTTCCGCTCCGGCGCGCACGCCTACCGCATCGAGAGCGCCGGCGTGCGGGTGTTCCCGCGGCTCAGCGACGTCGACGCCGGCTCGTACGAGCTGGGCGAGCGCCGGGCGACCTCCGGCATCTCCGCGCTGGACGAGCTGGTCGGCGACGGCTACTGGCCCGGCTCCGCCACCCTGGTGATCGGCCCGTCGGGATCCGGCAAGACGGTGATGGGGCTGCAGTTCATCTACGGCGGGGCGAAACTGGGCGAACCCGGGGTTTACGCCTCGATGCAGGAGAACCGCGTCCAGCTCGAACGCATGATCGGCGGGTTCGGCTGGGACGTCCGCGAGCGGGCCGCCGTGCTGCGCTGCGACTCACCCAACGACATCTACATCGACCAGTGGTACTACGACCTGCTCGAAACCATCAGAGCGACCGGCGCGCACCGCCTGGTGATCGACAGCCTCGGTGACCTCGCGGCCGCGTGCCCCGATGAGAAACGGTTCAGGGAGTTCGTCTACGCGTTGCTCAACCACTGCTCCCGGGCGGGCATCAGCGTCCTGCTGACCTACGAGTCGGCTGAGCTGTACGGCCACACCAGGCTGTCCGAACGCGGAGTGTCGCACCTGTCCGACAACGTGATCCTGCTGCAGTACCTGCGGAACGAGACGCACGTCGGGCGGGCGCTGACCGTGCTGAAGACCCGAGCCAGCCGTCATGTCCCGCAGCCTCACGAATTCGACATCACCCACGATGGCATCAACATCAAGGCACCCCTCAAGATTGTTTGAGGCGCACCGGGACCCGGTCCACCCGCACACCGTGCACCTCATCGGCGAGCTGGACGTCACCAGCTGCGACGTCCTGGAGGCCGCGCTCCGCGAGGCGGCGCGCCCGGGCCGCGACCTCGTCGTCGACTGCGGCCGGCTGCGCTTCATCGACGCGGCGGGGATCGCCGTCCTGGTGCGCGCCGCCCGGATGATCGGCCACGGGCACCTGCGGCTCACGAACGTGCGGGCCGGCCTGGCCGAGCTCATCGACCTGCTCCACTTGGCCGCCACCGTGCCGAATCTCCGCCATGACCATGCGTGACCACCGGACAGCGCTTTCCCCGCGCCCCCGGAAAGGTGGAAACGCCGCCCTTGGGGTGGTTCGTACTGTTACCTTCGCACGGTGGACGACAGACGTGCACGGGCGGAGGCGATCGCGGGATTCGCGACGATCCTCCGGGAGTTACGCAGCGCATCCGGTAACCCCCCTTTCCGTGAGATGTCCGGCCGGTCGGGGGCGATCTCCCACACGACGCTGCACGAGGCCACGAAGGGCAACCGGCTCCCGAGCTGGGAGACCACGGTGGAGTTCGTCAAGGCCTGCGGCGCGGACCCGGCGGCGTACCGCGAACGCTGGGAGAGCGCCAACCAGGCGGTCAGGTCGACAAGCACCGCTCCGTCCGGGCCGCCGCCTCCCGCGCGGGACCAGGGAAGGCGGCTTCGGCCGGTTCACCTGGCGGCGGTGGTGGTCGTCCTGGCGGGAGCGGTGGTCCTCACGGTGGTCGCCGTCAATCGCGGCGCCCGGCCCGCCACGCCCAGCATCACCGTGACCAGCAGCCCGTCCCTCGTCGCGTTCTCCC
This sequence comes from Nonomuraea composti, assembly GCF_012034275.1. Classification (NCBI taxonomy): domain Bacteria; kingdom Bacillati; phylum Actinomycetota; class Actinomycetes; order Streptosporangiales; family Streptosporangiaceae; genus Nonomuraea; species Nonomuraea composti. Next base: position 21,777 of record NZ_JAATEP010000039.1, read on the forward strand.
CGGCCGAGTGCCCCGTGCCCGCGACCAACCCGCCCTGGGCCGCCCCCCTGTACGAAGGCGACAAGGCCGAGTTCGTCGAGGACGTCACCCTTCCCGACTGCACCCGCGTCGGCGCCGGCGAGACCGTGACCAAGGTGTGGCGGCTCAGGAACGCCGGGACCGTGCCGTGGAAGGGCTACTCGCTGCGCCGCCTCGACGTGACCCAGCAGAACCACCACTGCCAGACCATCTCCGACGTGCCGATCGCGGACACCCAGCCGGGCGAGACGGTCGACATCCGGACCGACGTCACCACGCCCCGCAAGCCGGGCCTGTGCTACGTCCGCTTCAAGATGGTGGACGCCACCGGGGCGATCGTGTTCCCCGGCAACCGGCCGATCAACTTCCAGCTCATCGTCGGCTGACAGCGCGGGTTCTCCGCCGTGCCGGCACGGCGGAGAACCGGAGCGGGACGCCGGCCTCAAGAGCCTCAGGAGGCGCTGAGCACGATCCCCGTGTAGTAGTGCTTGAGGATCCTGGAGTAGCTCCAGCCCGCCGCGGCCTTGTCGCGGGAGCCGTACTGCGACATCCAGTCGCCGTCGACCCAGTTGCCGCATGCCGTCGTCGTGGCGCAGTACTGCGCACGGAAGATCTTCCCGCCGCGGGTCAGGCGGGCGCCCCAGGTGGCGTCCACGGCGGCGTTCGTCGTCGCCTTGGCGGAGCCGGGCTCGTACACCTGGCTCGACGTGTGGTCGTAGACGTCGAAGCACTGGCCGCTCGGCGTCTTGCGGTTGGAGTGCAGCGCCCAATACCAGCCGAAGTTCTTCACGGCCATCGCCCCGGCCTTCAGCGACTCGGCGGGCCAGCTCGACACCCACTCGTTCGGCAGGACGTTCTTCACGTAGGTCTTGAAGTCCACCCGCTCCACGCGGTCCAGGGAGGTCCGGTAGACGAGGATCGTCGTGGGCAGCTTCGTGTCCGTGCCGTCGGTCTTGCACTCGGCCGGCGATGAGGGCGGCGAGGTGGGCGGCGGCGTGGGTGGGGGCGCGGAGCCCAGGAACTGGTGCGAGGCGTTCTGGTTCTTGAGGGTGGCGTTCAGGTTGCCTTTGGCGCCGGCGGCGAAGTCCTGGTAGGTGCCGGCGTATCCGGTGTTGTAGTAGACGCGGACGGTTTTGCTGCTGCGGTTCCAGACGGAGGCGGCGGCGTTCTTGATGCATTCGCCCTTGCCGGCGCCGGGGCCCTTGAAGTCGTAGCAGGTGGGTTGGGTGGTGGCGTAGTCGGCGACCGATGCGGTGAAGTCGGAGACCGATCCCTGGTTGTCGCTGTTGAAGTAGTAGCAGAACTCGCCGCTGTCGCAGACGCCGTCCCGGCTCGCGGCCGAGGCGGGCGTCGCGGTGGCGAGCAGCCCCCCGCCGAGCGCCAGCGCGGTGGCCGCCGCGGCGAGCCTCGGTAACAACCAGACCGTTCGTGCGAGCACAGTCGTCCTCCTCATCGCTATCGGACGTTGTAGCCCTGGGAGTTCCAGAACGAGGTCGGGTTCGGGTTGTCCAGGTGCGGGTCGCCGACGCTCTTGGCCGCCCGCGTCTGCCGTCCCGGTCGCATCTCGACGTGGGTGTGCGCGGACGCGCGGCTCGACACCCCGTGCCACGACTCCGTGGCGATGACCTGGCCGCGGGTGACCTGCTGGCCCACGCGCAACGAGGAGAGCGGAGCGGAGTGCAGGTAGATCACCGTCTTGTTCGCGGCGGCATTGTAGATGGCGATCGTGGACAGGTTCGCCCGGCCGGTCGCCCCGCGTACGACGTTGATGACCTCGCCCGCGACCAGCGCGTGCACGTTCGAGCCCACGCCGCGGGCGATGTCGATGCCCTCGTGCCGGCCCTCCGTCGAGGTGTAGCCGTCGAAGCCGCAGGTGATCGTGCCGCTGGCCGTGTACAGCGAGTACGACATGTTGCTGCGCGACGACGAGGACGGGCCGAACTCGTGCGAGGCGTTCTGGTTCTTGAGGGTGGCGTTCAGGTTGCCTTTGGCGCCGGCGGCGAAGTCCTGGTAGGTGCCGGCGTATCCGGTGTTGTAGTAGACGCGGACGGTCTTGCTGCTGCGGTTCCAGACGGAGGCGGCGGCGTTCTTGATGCATTCGCCCTTGCCGGCGCCGGGGCCCTTGAAGTCGTAGCAGGTGGGTTGGGTGGTGGCGTAGTCGGCGACCGATGCGGTGAAGTCGGAGACCGATCCCTGGTTGTCGCTGTTGAAGTAGTAGCAGAACTCGCCGCTGTCGCAGACGCCGTCCCGGCTCGCGGCCGAGGCGGGCGCGGCGGCGGCGAGCAGCCCCCCGCCGAGCGCCATCGCGGTGAGGATCGTGGTGAACGTTCTCATGCTGTTCTCCTTGGTTCCGGTTCGGAAAGATCGAGTCGCGCACGGGTCAGCGGCGCCGGTACTCCTCCCAGGTGCGGATGGTCACCGCCGGGCCGTCGTCCTCGCCCCGGTCGGCGAGCCCGTTCAGGCCGAGGTAGTAGTCGCCCACCTGGTGCTGGGCCTGGCCCGACAGGCTCGGGTCGCTGATCGCGGCGGCGTGGATGTGCCAGGGCCAGTCGCCCTGCCGCGGGCTGCGCACCCAGGCGGCGAACCCGACCACCCGCAACGCGCGGACGACCGCCGTGCGGGTGGCGGCGCTCATCCCCGCCACGGAGACGTCGACGACACCGCCGCCGTCGTGGGTGCCCGCCGAGGTAGGGTCGCCGCCCGGGTTGTACGAGCCCTGGTCCAGGACGAGCTCGCGCCCGAGCAGCCGCTCGGCCTCCGTCAGCATGCCGTTCGTACGGGCGTTGACCACGAACCCGCCGGTGGACACCCGCCCACCGGGATCGATGACGGCGGTGACCTTGAAGCGGCCGGCGCCCAGCTTGGTGAGCGACGCCTTGCCCGGCAGGCCGTTGGCGTCGAGCCCCGTCAGGCCGAGTGACTTCTGATACTTCGCGTAGGCCGCGACCGTGGTCGTGCCGAAGTACCCGTCCACCCACTTCGCATCCAGCAGGCTCCGGTCACGCAACGCCTGCTCGACGAGGAGCACGCTGTCCTTGGCCCCAGGGGTCAGCGTGCTGTCGGGCCGCCGCGGGTCGATCTGGGCCGCCTTGACGGTGGCCTCCATGCTGACGCTGGGAAGGGCCCCCGCCCCGGCCGCCTGCGCCCCGCCGGTCCCGGTCAGCAGTGAAGCGAACAGAACGGCGGGGGCGAGTGCGGCGGCGCGTGCGGGCAGCGTCATAGTGACTCCTGGGTGCGGGGTGAGGCGTCGAGACCTGAGCGACGAGGACCAACGTCGCGGTCCGCTCACGTGTCCGCAAGGCGAACGGTGTTGTCAGCCTGTCCGGCATGCGGCTCTTACGCGTGTACGCGCAGGTCAGAGGCAGCCCGGGGGAGTCACTGCCCGAGCGTTCCCAAGGACACCTGCCGGTCGGGCGCGTACGGCGAGCGTGACGTGCGCGCCCGCCGCCGCCAGGGCGCGGGCCGTCTCCGCGCCGATGCCGGAGGCCGCTCCGGTGACGACGGCGCGCTCGCCCGTGAGATCCACGCCGTCGAGGACGTCGGCGGTGGTGGAACGAGCGCCGCCTTGACGAACGCCATGGACAGGGAGAGGTGCTCGTTCAGAACCGGCCGCAACAAGGACCCGATCACATGGGACCCGATCACATGGGACCAGAGGTGACCGGCGCTTCAGGTCAGACGCCCGCGCCCTTCCTGGCCCTGAGCCAGTCGTCGAACGTCTGCGTGCCCCGCGGCCCAGGGCCCGTCGGAAGCAGGCGGCCACGGCTCGTCCCGCCGGGGAAGTACACGGGCAGGACCGGACGCCGCCGGGCGAGGCCCGCGGCGATGAGGCGCCGGGCCATGCCGACCAGCGACTCGACCCGCGGCCCGGCCAGCTCGGCGGCCATCGCCTGCGGCGCGTCGGCGGCGAGGCCGGCGAGCGTCGCGGCCACTTCCTGCACGGCGACCGGCTGGATCCGTGCCGCCGGCACCACCGCGACCGGCCCCGGCACCCCGCTCAGCACCTGGCCCGCGAACTCGTGGAACTGCGTCGCCCGCAGGATGGTCCACGGCACCCCACCGCCCCGGACGATCTCCTCCTGCCGCAGCTTGCCCGCGTAGTACGGGTTCCTGACCCGGTCGACCCCCACGATCGACAGCGTCACGAGGTGCCGCACCCCGGCCCGCTCGGCCGCCCGCACGAGGTGCCGCCCCGCCCGGTCGAAGAAGTCCACCGACACCGACTTGCGCAGCGTGGTCACGTTGCTGACGTCGACGACCGCCTCCACCCCGTCCAGCGCCGCGTCCAGCCCCGCCCCGCTCAGCAGATCGACGCCCTGCCCGCGCGACAGCACCACGGGCGCGTGCCCGCGGGCCCGCAGTGCCTCCACCACCAGCCGCCCCGTCATCCCGGTCCCACCCGCAACCGCGATCCTCATGACCGCTCCCGTCCTCTCGGCGCCGTACATGAGCAAAGACGAAGCGAACGGCACGATTCGTGACACTTTCCCCCGTCACGAACGACGAGACAGGGGGAATGTGGACTGCTCCGCTCAAGTGTGGTAGGCTGATGAGCGTTGCAGTTGTTGTACCCATAAGACTTTGTGCGCACCTGGCAGACGATTCTCCAGGTGCGTTTTTTGTTTCCGGTCATCTCCGGGTGGGCTTCATCGCGGCGACACCGCGGTTCGCACAGTGCGGATCGCGTGACTCCCCAATCTCTGAAGGAGATCGCCATGGCATCCGGAACCGTGAAGTGGTTCAACTCCGAAAAGGGCTTCGGCTTCATCGAGCAGGACGGCGGCGGCGCCGACGTCTTCGCGCACTACTCCAACATCGTCGCCAACGGCGGCTACCGTGAGCTGCACGAGGGCCAGAAGGTGTCCTTCGACGTCGTCCAGGGCCAGAAGGGCCCGCAGGCGGAGAACATCGTGGCCGCCTGACCTGACGCGGCCTAGGGTTCGGGCCCGCACCCACCATGGGTGCGGGCCCGCACCATGTCCGGCCCCGGGCGGCGTATGGTGAGTTGTCCGGGACATTTCGCACGCCGGCAACCGTGCCGGCGTCGCCCCGGACACCACCGGCCCTTCACGCCGGAGACAGGCGGCACGCCTGATGCCGAACCGCCACTCACCAGCGGCACCCGTCGCCCTCCAGCCGGCCCGGGTGTTCCTCGAACCCACGCTGACCCGCGACGGACCGCTCGACGGGGCCTGGTGGCCGCACTCCCGCGACCTGCGCCGCGAGCTGCCCGCCCTCGTCCGCGTCCTCCAGGACCGGCTCGGGCCCGTCCTGCGGATCGGGCTCGACACCGCCACCTGGGACGATGTCCCGGCGCACCTGCTCATCGACGGTTGTTTCGTCCGCGTCAGCGGCCTGTCGTCGACCCCGAACACCATCAGGGTGATGCGCGGCGGCCAAGACGGGTTCATGCTCCTGGTGGTCCCGCCGCACACCGCCGGCCCTCTCGCGGCCGCCGCGATGAGAACCGCCGCGAGCACGGGCAACACGCTGTCCGCCGACGAGATCCTCGCCCCGTTCCACCTGCTCCCCGGCTCCTCGGCGGCGGGGCGAAGAATCCGCCGCTACCAGGAGTCCGACAGCGCGGCGGTGCTCGCGCTCGTCGATGCCGACCGTCTCCCGGGCCGGCCGGCGTGCACCCCGCAGCTGCTCGACGACGCCCTGTCCGGCGGTCCCGATCCCCGCTCCGGCCTCGAACGTCCCAGAACCGACGTGCTGCTGGATCCGGACGGCCAGGCCATCGGAGTCGTCTCGTACGCGGCACACCGCGATCGCGGCTCCGGGCACATCCTGTGGCTGCACGGGCGCGAGACCCTGGACGTCGTCGAAGCGCTCGTCCGTCACGCCCTGCGCGGGCTGGGCGACGGCGTACCCGTGCACGCCTTCGCCGCCGACCCCGGACCGGGCCCGGCCGCCCCAGCGGCCCTGCCCGCCGCGCGCCGGCCCGTGACGCGGAAAGTCTTGGAGCACGCCGGGTTCGTCGCCCGGAACTCCTGGCGCTACCTGCGCCGTACGGCACCTTGCGCCCTCCGCGCCCCGGCGTCCCCGGTGGTCGAGGCCGTCGCCACCAGCACTCCGCCGGGCTGGTGGCTGAAGGCCCGGGACGACGACGCCGCGGCCGAGCTGGTCGTCCAGGAGCCGATCGGCTGCCTGTGCGTCCTGTGGTGGTTCGGCGCGGCCGGTGGCCACGCCGACGAGGAGCTCGAACGGGAGCTGCTCTTCCACGCGGACGCACTCCTGCGCGAACAGGCAGCGTCCGAGACGATCCTGTACGCGGCCGGCGACCCGGAACCATCCTGGGCGCTGTTCGACGTGGCCGGCTTCACGCAGATCGACAACCTGCTCTCCTTCACCCGCCCGAACGCCACCGGCTGACGGCGCGAGCGGGCCGGGCGGGAAGCTTGCCATGCCCGGATCCGAAAATCTGTAGCGGCGATGGTAGACATTCGCGAGTGGGCGTACTATGGTTTCTGACATAGCAAGAAACGGATCCATCGGGCAGCGAAAGTAGTTCCTGGCATCACGACGAACTGCCCGCAGCAAGACGAAGTCAGAGGTCGAAGTCAGAGGTCGACGGCAGAAGGTCGGACGTGACGGGCCAGCGCAGTAGGTAGGGGCCCTGATCGTGGACGCGCTGCCGAAGATGAAGTTGGCAAGTGGTCCGGAAGAGAAAGAAAGAAAGAGGAAGGGAGTGTAGACGCCATCGGGATCGCCCGTTGCCGGCTGAAGTTGCGCCGCTCGGGTACCGCAGTTCCACGGGATTGGTAGGTGGTCTACGGTCACGCATCCGCGATCCGCGCATCGCCGTCGCTCAGTACGGTGGATGCGCACAACAGTAAGCCGGCCGGACGGCCGGTAGATGGTGTTGAACTCTTTCGGGGCCCCGGCGCAACAGGCGCCGGGGCCCCTGTGCGCGTGATGAGAAGGGAATGTATGGATCAACGTCGCTCGGCTGCCGAGGGTGACACGCTGGCTCCCGGCAGGATTACGGAAACGACGGCCGAACGCACGGCCGAAGACCGGTTCGACGATGAGGACTACCCCGCCTACAGCATGGGCGCGGCCGCCGAGATGCTCGGCGTCACCCCCACGTTCCTGAGAGCTCTGGGCGCCGCGGGTCTGATCGAGCCGAAACGCTCCAGCGGCGGCCACCGCCGCTACTCCCGCTACCAGTTGCGGCTGGCCGCGCGGGCCCGGGAGCTCGTCGATCAGGGCACTCCCGTGGAAGCCGCCTGCCGGATCATCATCCTGGAAGACCAGCTCGCCGAGGCGCAGCGGATCAACGCCGCATACGAACGCGAGCGCAGGGCCGGAACCTAGCGGCCGACAGCGCCCCTGCGGCCTGGTCTCGACTGCGCTGACCAGGCCACACCGCACCCGCCCATGGCCCGGACGGCGAGCCGCCGACCGGCCGATCCCTTCAACCAGGGACGCGCTCTCAGTGGCTCTGCCCGATGGCGGCCGGAGCCGGGTCTGCCTGAGCCCGCATGATGCGCCAGCACAGATAGACGCAGACGCCCATCGCGGGCGCACCGCCCAGCAGCGTGGCGGCGATGCCGAGCGGAGTCACCTTCCCGGTCAGGTACAGAGGCACCAGCACCATGGTGGCGATGCCGTACTTCGCCACGAAGACCGCCGTGCACAGCTGATAACGCCGTCGCCGTGCCGGGTCGCGCCGCCAGCCGAACCGTTCGGCGCGTGCCGCCCCCACCGCCAGACCGATCACGGGCCACCGCACGAGAATGGACACGAGGAACACCGCACCCCCGGCCGCCTGCATGAGCACGGTCGGAAGGTAGAAGTCGGCCGCGTGCCCGGTGCTGCCGGCCAGCGCCGCGGAGGCCCCCACGACGACCAGCCCGACCGCTGCCTGCCAGTACTTCCTGCCGGTGAGCACCCGAGCCACGGCGAACACCGCCACGCCGCCGACCGCCACCAGCGCGGACGTCGGCACCTGACCGGTCAGCAGATAGGCGACCAGGAACAACACCCGGGACGCGGCTCCTTCGGCGACCGTGCGCCGGCCGCCCACCGCGGCGAACCAGGACAACGACTTCTGGGTCAGCACGTTGAGGCTCATGTGCCCGCCTTCGCCGCGGCGGGCGCGGGGAAGCGGTCGCGGCGCATCGTGTCCTCGTAGGCGCCGATCGCGTCGATCAGATCCAGCCGGCCGTGATACGCCTCGACCAGGGCCGCGCAGAGGCGGCGCGCGTCCTGCATCGCCAGGTTGCCGCCGAAGCCCGGGGCCAGGTGGATGGCGTCGCCGATGACCGTCACCGGGCCGGCGGGCCAGGCGGGTACGGGCGGGATCGTCCCGATGCGCAGGGCGACCGTGAGGTCCGGCCACGCCTCGGTGACGATCAGCCGCAGGGCCGCGGGCAGGTGCCCGCCCAGCTCCTTGGCCAGGCGCCACCGCGCGGCCGGCGACGACGCCTGGCCGAGCTGCTCCCGCGTGACCGGCAGAGCCCACATCGCGTAGTCCTCGGCCGTGGCGACCGCGTCGAGGGGCAAGGCGGGCAACCACCGCTGCCGCGCGGCCACCGGCGGCTCGGTGAACCGCAGCACGCCCAGCGCCATCATCGTGCCGCCCACCTGAACGCGGGCGGGGCTGTGGCCGATCAGCCCGGGCAGCCCGGTATCGGCGATCGTCCGCAGCGCGGTCGCGCCCATGAGCATGCGCCGTCCCGAATCGACCACCCGCGCGTGCGGCAGGTGCTGACGGCGGACCGCCGAGCCGATCCCGTCCGCGCCGACCAGCACGTCCGCCGTGTCCGTGCCGCCGCCGGCGAACCACACCTGGACGGTGCCGTCGGCCCGCTGCTCGTACCGCGTGAACTCCGTTCCGAACCGGACCACGTCCGCCAGCCCGGTCAGCAGCACCGCACGCAGCAGCGGGCGATGAGCCTGCCGCCCCGGGCGCGGCCGACTCCCCACGCCGGTGGCCGGTTGAGTACCCACGACGGTGAGCGTGCCGTCCACGTCGGACAACGTCAGCGTCCGCTCGCGCGGCCCGCCCGTCGTGGCCTGGGCCATCGCGGCGTGCGCTGGAGGCAGGCACGCTCGCAGCGCCTCGGCGCCTCGGTCGTCGACATGCAGGCCGACACCCTGCGCGCGTCCCCGCGCGCCGTCCCGCTCGTACACGACGACGTCGATTCCCATCCGGCGTAAGCCCTGCGCCAGCGTCAGCCCGCCCAGACCGGCACCGATCACGATCACCTTCATCGCGGCCCTTTCTTCATCACTGATGAAGTTCAAGCTACCGGCGCCCGGACCTGAAAGTCCACCAGCGATGAAGAAAGCCCCGATAGACTTGCCCGGTCATGACAGAGCACAGTTCCCCCGCCCGTCCCGGCCGCTGGCGCACGGGCGCGGAAAGCAGGCAGCGGATCCTCGATGCGGCTCGCGCGCTGTTCCGCGAGCACGGCTACGGCGGCACCACGGTGCGCGCGGTCGCCGCCCGAGCCGAAGTCGATCCGGCGATGGTGTTCTACTTCTTCGGCAGCAAACAGGGCCTGTTCGCCGCCGCCGTCGAGCTGTCCGCCCAGGTCCCGCCGGCCATCGAATCGATCTTCGCCGGTGGCCTCGACGGCATCGGCGAGCGCATCGTCCGGACACTCGTGGAGAGCATCGACGCGTCGGGCCGCACCCCGCTCGCCATGCTCACCCGCTCGGCCCGGGCCGACGACCAGTCCGAGACGTTGATCCGCGAATACATCGACCGGGAGATCACCGGCCGGGTGGCGGCACTGCTCGGCACGCCGGACGCCACAGTCCGGGCCGGCATGGTCAACGTCCAGCTCCTGGGCCTCACCGTGGCCCGCTACATCGTCAGGATCGAACCGATCGCGTCATCGTCCGTCGACGAACTGGCCGGCTGGTTCGGACCGCTCGTGCAGCACTGCCTGACCGGACCGGCCCCGTCGTCCTGAGTGACGTTCGCCGGCGATCGGCCCTAGGGCCTGGCCGCAGGGGTGAGGACCTCGACGCCGCTCGCCTTGAGCGCGGCCCGCAGGTCGGCGGGCGGTGCGGTGTCGGTGATCAGGTAGTCGGCGGCGCCGAGCTCCGACACCTGGGCGAACAGGCGGCGGCCGAACTTGGAGGAGTCGGCGAGGATCGCCACGCGGGCCGCACGCGAGATCATCTCCTGCATCATCGCGGCCTCGGCGAGGTTGCTCGTCGTGTAGCCGGCGTCGGCGGCGACCGCGCCGACGCCGATCAGCGCCAGGTCGCAGCTGACGTCCAGCTCGGCGCCGGTGTTGGCGCGGAAGCTGACCGGGCCGATCGTGGCGAGGGTGAGCGCGCGGACCGCGCCGCCGAAGACGTAGATGTCGCGGACGGCCGTGGGCGGGAGCGCGCTCGGCACCAGCAGGTTGTTCGTGGCCACCGTGAGGTCGCGGTGCTGGCCGAGGCTGCGGGCGAGCGCGAGGGTGGTCGTCCCGCCGTTGATCATGATGGTCGAGCCGTCCTTGACCAGGGTCGCGGCCAGTGTCCCGATCTTCTCCTTCTCCTGCTCCTGCACGGCGAGCCGCTGGTCGACGGCGCGGTCGGTGCGGGAGACCGTGGAGAGGCTGACGGCGCCGCCGTACGTGCGCACGAGGATGCCCTCGGCGGCCAGTTGGTCGAGGTCGCGGCGCACGGTGTCGATGGAGACGCCGAAGCGCTCGGCCAGCTCGCCGACCGTGACCTGCCCGGACTCCGCGACGTACGCGGCCAGCTGAGCCTTGCGCCCGGCGGGTAGGTGGCGCTGCCGCTCGTCCCTGCCAACGCTCACTGATTCCCCCTTGTCAGTGCGGCAGTATGCCACAAACCCGCCTCTGTTGGGCATAGTCCGGCACAGAGCCGATGAGACTCGCAAGAGCGAGCAGCGGTGCCGAATGGCCGGTGGCGCCGGGGATATCGAAAGCTCAGGGGGCGGCGAAGGGATGCCGGTGCCTGCTTCATGGCACCAGAGTATGCCGTAGTTCGCAGCTTTATGCTGTTCTTCTCTTGTTTACCTTCGTAACTCGCTGCTAACGTGACGGCCAACGCGGCAGAGGGCGGAAAGATCTCGAAATAGAAGGAGCCCGTCATGGCGGTTCGTGCAACCCGGATGAGGCGAGTGGTGGGGACGGTGGCGGCGGCCACGACGGTCGCGTTGGCAGCGGCGTGCGGCTCGGGCGGCTCGGGCGACGACACCGCCTCCGACGGCACCGTGACCCTGGAGTTCGCCCAGTGGTGGGGGGCCGAGCTCCCGGCCGGGGAGTTCGACAAGATCGTCAACGATTTCACCGCACAGAACCCGAACATCAAGATCAAGCTGCTGAGCGCGCCGTACGCCTCGACCAAGCAGCAGCTGATCACCGGCGCCGCGTCGAAGACCCTCCCCGACGTGGTGGGCCTCGACGGCGCCTGGGTCAACGACTTCGCCAAGCAGGGCGCGATCACCGACCTGTCCAAGCTGATGACCGACGCGAAGTACGACGCCGGCCAGCTCGCCAGCCAGGTGCAGCTCGAGGGCAAGACCTACATGATCCCGGTGGTCAACTTCGTCTATCCGCTCTTCGTCAACAAGGACCTGCTCACCAAGGCCGGTGTCGCCGAGGTGCCCGCCACGCGCAGCCAGTTCCTCGACGCGGCCAAGAAGATCAGCGCGACCGGCGGTGACGTGAAGGGCTGGGTGCTCCCGCTCGACACCGCCGTCCCCAACGGCGTCCAGAACGACGTCATGTCCTGGCTCTGGGCCTCCGGCGGCAGCATGCTGACCGGCGGTAAGCCCAACCTGACCAGCCCGCAGGTCAAGAGCGTGGTCGAGTACGTGAAGACCCTGAACGACGCGGGCGCCATCGCCCCCGGCTCGCTCACCATGAAGGAGCAGGACAAGGTCGAGAAGTTCAGCAACGGCCAGGTCGGCATGATGATCGACTCGCTCGCGCACATCAACCTGATCAAGAAGAACAAGCCGGACCTGAAGTTCGAGGTGGCGGCCCTGCCCGCCGAGGACGGCTACACCGGCAAGCGCGGCATCCCGTACGCGTCGTGGGGCATCGGCATCTCCGACTCCACCGAGCACAAGGCCGAGGCGTTCAAGTTCGTGTCCTACCTGCTCAGCAAGGAGACCAACGCGAAGCTGAGCACGATCGCGAACGGCTTCCCCGGCAACAAGAACGCCAAGCCCGACTTCAGCGACAGTGACCCGCTGTTCAAGACCGCTTTCGACATCTACCAGCAGGGCTACCCGGCCAACGAGTTCGTCGGCCTGCCCAAGTCCGAGGACCTGATGCGCAGCTTCGCCGAGCAGCTCCAGCTCGTGCTGGCCGGCAAGACGAGCGTCGACGACGCCCTGGCCAAGTCGCAGGAGTCCTGGTCCTCGGTGATCGGGTAGCCCGCCCAGGCGCCGCGCCGGTCACCCGGCGCGGCGCGCGATCAAGGAGAAAGCGATGACATCCACGACGGCGCCGAAGGCCGCGGCGCCCACCGGGGGACAGGTCACACCCGGCCGGGCCCGCGCCACCCTGGCCGGGCGCCTGACCCCGTACGGCTATCTGTCCCCGACGGTGCTCCTGATCGTGGTCCTGATGGTGGTCCCCATCGTCATGGTGATCAGCTACTCGTTCCGGGACAACGTGATCGTCGAGGCGAACCCGGTGTTCGCCGGGTTCGCCAACTACACCAAGGTGCTCACCGACCCCGACTTCCTGGCGGCACTGAAGAACACCGCCCTCTTCATCTCGGTCAGCACCGTGGCCCACCTGGTGCTCGGCCTGGCCTTCGCGATGCTGCTCAACAGCCCGTTGCTGGGCGGGGTCGCCAAGGCCGTCTTCCGGATCGTCTACATCCTGCCCTGGTTGTTCACGATCGCGGTGATCGCCGTCATCTGGCGGCTGCTGCTCGATCCGTCCGGCGTGGTCAACTACGTGCTGCGGACCCTGGGCCTCATCCAGGAGGGCGTGAACTGGCTCGGCGACCCGGACAAGGCGCTCTGGGCGATCACGTTCGTCAACATCTGGTCCGGCTACCCGTTCTTCATGATCAGCCTGCTGGCGGCGCTGCAGGGCATCCCCGGCAACCTGTACGAAGCGGCCGCGATGGACGGGACGAACGGGTACCAGCGGTTCGTCCACGTGACGCTGCCCCAGTTGCGGCCGGTGATCGTCAGCATGGCGGTGCTCGACCTGATCTGGACCTCCCAGCAGTTCGCCCTGATCTGGATGACGACCGGCGGCGGCCCGCTGAACACCACCGAGATGCTCAGCACCTACACCTACAAGCAGGCCTTCAGCGAGTACGAGTTCGCGACCGCGTCCGCCGCCGCCGTGATCGTGCTGCTGCTGACGATGATCCTGGCCTTCTTCTACGTACGCCAGCAAAGGGAGCGGTGAGACGCATGGCCACCACCGTCAAGACCCGCCGCACCCTCGCCAAGGCCGGCGTCGTCACCGGGCTCGTCATCGGCGGGCTGTTCGCCTTCCTGCCCGTCCTGTGGATGGTGTCCACCTCGCTCAAGAGCAACGGGGAGGTCTTCCAGAACCCGCCGAAGCTCGTCACCGAGAGTTTCTCGTTCGACGCGTACTGGGCGATCCTGGGCGACGGCACCCAGCTGCGGTACTTCCTCAACAGCTACGTCGTCGCCTTCGCGGTGACCATCATGACCCTGCTGGTGGCCCTGCTGGCCGGGTTCGCGTTCAGTCGCTTCACCTTCCCATTCCAGAAGACCATCAACGCCGTGATCGTCAGCGTGCAGGCAGTGCCGCCGATCACGCTCGTCATCCCGTACTTCGGGCTCGTCGTGGGGCTCGGGCTGTACAACACCTATCCCGGCCTGATCCTCACGCACATGGTGTTCACGCTGCCGTACGCGATCATCATGATCACCGCGTACCTGAACACGCTGCCGCGGGAGCTGGACGAGTCCGTCAAGGTCGACGGCGGCACCAACTGGACCGCGCTGTGGCGGATCCTGGTGCCGATCTCGGTGCCCGGCCTGATCGCGGTCGGCGTGTACACGTTCATGATCTCGTGGAACGAGTACCTGTTCGCGCTCTCGCTGACCCGTACCGACGACATGCGCACCGTGCCGATCGGCATCCAACTGCTCATGGGCCAGCACTCCTACGAGTGGAACCAGATGATGGCGATGAGCATCCTCGGGTCCGTGCCGGTCCTCCTCCTCTTCCTCCTGTTCCAGCGACGGTTCATCGGCGGGCTCACCGCCGGCGCCGTCAAGGCCTGACGACACATACCCAGCACGCAATAAGGAGACGACACCTACATGCTGACGACCGGCAAGGCGATCCTGGACGTCGCCAACGAACACGGCTTCGCCGTGCCCGCCTTCAACATCAGCGACTGGGCGATGTTCAAGGGCATCGTGGAGATCAGCGAGGAGACGAACGCGCCGCTGATCGTCGGGATCCACCCGGACGAGGTGCGGCACATCGGCCCCGAGATGATCACCGGCATCGCCGAGCGGTCGCACCACTCGAGCGTCCCGATCGCGATCCATTGGGACCACGGCGCCACCTACGAGCAGATCCTCCAGGCGATCCGGTACGGGTTCACCTCCGTGATGATCGACGGGTCGCTGAAGCCGTTCGAGGAGAACATCGCGATCACCAAGAAGGTCACCGACACCGCGCACGTCCTCGGCCTGTCGGTGGAGGGCGAGCTCGGCACGATCGGCGGGAACGACAGCTACGCGGAGGCCGGGGCGGCCGAGATCATCTACACCGACCCCGACGACGCGGTCACGTTCGTGGAGCAGACCGGCGTGGACAGCCTCGCCGTCGCGATCGGCACCTTCCACGGCCTCTACCCGGCCCACCTCAAGCCGGAGCTGAAGCTCGACCTGCTCAAGGAGATCAAGAGCAGGGTGCGCATCCCCCTCGTGCTGCACGGCGGCTCCGGCAACCCGGACGACGAGATCCGCGAGGCGGCGCAGATCGGCATCAACAAGATCAACATTTCCACCGACATCAAGGTCGCCTACCACGACAAGATGCGCGAGGTGCTGGGCGACGACCCGAAGGTGCGCGAGCCGAACGCCATCCAGCCCGCCTGCATCGAGGCCATGAAGGTGGTCGCCGCCGAGAAGATCGAGCTGTTCGGCGCCGCCGGCAAAGGCTCGCTCTACTGACATGGCCGACGCGTCTCGGGTGATCCTGGGGCTGGGCGGTTGCGTCGACCACGAGTTGAAGCTCACCGCCGAAGTCCTGGAACAGCTTGTCGCCGAATACCGCATCGCGGCCGCGGAGCTGACGTCACCGGCCACCGTGACCAGCGAGCGGGACCTCGTGGTGTCGATCCTCGGGTACGTCGCCCGCGGCGGAGGCGGCGAACACTTCGTCGCCTCCGCCCCGGCGCTGCGGGCCTTCGCGAGCCGGTTCCCGTACCGGGAGACCCTGGGCGGCACCTCGGTGCGGGCCGGGATCGTGATGAGCCGGCTCGGCGTGCCGTCCACGCTGCACCTGGTCAGCGTCAACGACACGGTCCGCCGGCTGCTGCCGGCGGACTGCGCGTACGTCAGCAGCGGCGCCGGGGACACCTTCCACCCGCACCTGATCGTCCAGTACGACCAGGGCCTGCGGGTCCGGGCCGGCGACATCGACATCGCCGCGCCGTTCCCGAACCGCCTGATCTACGTCAACGACCCGGCGAACGCCGCCATGCTGCTCACCGGCGACCTCGGCGACCGGCTGAGCGCGGCCGACGTCTTCCTGATCTCCGGATTCAACGCCATGCGCGACGAGGCGGAGCTCGGCGACCGGCTCGCCACCCTGAAGGAGCACATGCGGCGGCTGCCGCCCACGGCGGTGACCTACTTCGAGGACGCGGCCTACCACGAGCCCGCCTTCAGCCGCCGGGTCCGCGACGAGCTGCTCGACGTGATCGACGTGTACGGGCTGAACGAGGACGAGCTCCAGTCGTACCTCGGGCGGCCGGTCGACCTGCTCTCGGCCGAGGACGTCGCGCGGGCGCTCACGGAGGTGCACGAGCTCATCCCGGTGCCGACGCTGGTGCTGCACACCAAGTACTGGGCCGCGGCGCTCGGCGCGGGCCGTTACGAGGCCGCCCTCGACACCGGCACCGTCATGGCCGCCACCCGCTACCGCCACGGCGACGCCTTCACCGAGGAGGACGTCGAACGGCTGCGCCGGCTGCCCCGGCGGCCCGAGTCCGTCGCCTTCGCGGCGGCGCTGCGCTCGCGCATGGGGGCGACCGTGGACTGCGTCCCCGGCTTCGCGCTCGACGTCCAGAACCCGACCACCGTCGGGCTCGGCGACACGTTCGTCGGCGGCTTCCTCGCCGAGCTGGCCACCATGAAGGGACCGGCTTCCTCACTGAGCGGGGCCATGAAGGGTCCGGCTTCCTCACCGAATGAGGCCATGAAGGGACCGGCTTCCTCACTGAGCGAGGCCATGAAGGGACCGGCTTCCCCACCGAATGAGGCCATGAAGGGACACCGATGACCGTCGAGGTGCTACCCGCCAACCAGCCCGAGACCTTCTACCGCGGCGCCGGGCGGATCGCCGCGTTCCGCACCGTGGCGGCGCTGCCCGACCGCCCGGAGGACTGGGTGGGCTCGGTGACCCCCAGGTTCGGGCTCGCCCCGTCCGGGCTGTCCACCCTGGCCGACGGCCGCGTGCTGGCCGAGGCGATCGCCGCGGACCCGCGCTGGTGGCTCGGCCCGGAGCGCACCGACACCGGCGTGCTGGTGAAGCTGCTCGACGCCGGCCAGCGGCTGCCCCTGCACGCGCACCCCGACCGCCGCTTCGCCACCGCGCACCTCGCCTCGCCGTACGGGAAGACCGAGGCGTGGGTGATCGTCTCCGCGCGGCCCGGCGCGTACGTCCATCTGGGTTTCGCCCGCGACGTGGAGGCCGCCGAGCTGGCCGGCTGGGTGGCCGGGCAGCAGACCGAGGCGATGCTCGCCGCCACCAACAAGATCCCGGTCGCGTCCGGCGACACGATCCTCTGCCCGGCCGGCCTGCCGCACGCGATCGGCGACGGCATCCTGCTGGTCGAGGTCCAGGAGCCGACCGACTTCTCGGTGCTGCTGGAGTACGAGGGCTTCGGCCTCGACGGCGGACACCTCGGCCTCGGCTACGACCTGGCCCTGCAGTGCGTCGACCGCCGCGCCTGGACGCCGGCCCGCCTCGCCGAGCTCCGCGGCGCCCCGGAACGGCTGCTCCCCGAGGCCGCGGACGAGTTCTTCATCGCCCGCCGCGTGCATGGCGGCGAGCGCCTGGAACGCGCCTTCAGCGTGCTGGTCGTGGTGGCCGGACAGGGCCGCCTCCTGGGCGAGAAGGACGACCTGCCGCTCCGGAGGGGAGACACGCTGCTGGTCCCGTACGCCGCCGGCCCGGTCCTGCTGGACGGCCAGGTCGAGGCCATCCGCCTCTCGGCGCCCGCCTGACCAGGCCGTCATCTGGCAGGCGACCGGCGCCCCTTGACGAACAGCACCACGCCGACCGGGGTGAACAACACGCCGAGCCCACCGACGATCACGGGGGCGAGGAACGCCGGCCAGAACGCCGCGATCATCGCGTCGGAAGGGTCGCCCGGATCGTAGGCGACGGGAACGACGTCGCCCTTCTCGTACATCGGCGGATTGGTGCCGGTGGAGCTCCGGAACGAGTGGCGCCGGCCGTCGACGGTGAATTCCACGGTCGGATACCACGAGACGCTCTCGCGCGTGCGCCCGTTGGAGTCTCGACTCGTGGAGGTCTTCACGGTCATCTCGACCACGATGCCGTCGACCCGCTCGGCGGAGCCCAGGAAGCTCGCGGTCGTGACGGCCAGCGTGACGGCGACGGAGACCAGCACGAACCCGACCACAGCGAAGATCGCCCCGATGATGGTGATGAGTCGCCCGCGCCGCATGGCGACAAGTCTGCCCGAAGGCGGGGAGAACGACCCCGCGCCCGGATGATCGCCGTAGCATGCCGTGCCATGAGCAGACGATCAACGGTCGCGGCCGTCCTCGCCCTGGCCATCCCCGCCGCGCTCGTCCCCGCCCCCGCCCTGGCGGCCCCGAAGACCTACCTCATCAGGAACGACGACCGCTGCCTGACCTACGCCGCGGACCACACCCCGGCCGAACTGGGCTTCCACGCCCAGGCGAACTACTGCCCGTCCACGGAGTTCGACGGTTACCTGTGGAAGCGCACCGCCCGCTCCCAGCTCGCCGTCACCTACCGCGGACGCACGTACTGCCTGGGCGCGCCCAAGGGCACCGCGGTGCAGGTGGCACAGTGCAGCGGCGACAAGCGCCAGCAGTTCACCTTCCCCGTGGTCAAGGAGGGCGTGTGGGACACGGTCGTCCAGATCAGATGGAAGCACCTGCGCAACCTGTGCCTGCACCACAACGTGCGACGCCCGTGGCAGATCTCCGCGGCGACGTGCGGCCGTTCCGGCGGCGACCAGCACTGGGTCATGGTGCGCCGATGACAGCCCCCTGACCCGGCGGCGGTGACGCTCAACCGCCGGACGCGGCCGCGCCCAGGACCGCGCCCGACCCTGGCAGGGGAAGGATCACGACGAGCACGAGCTACTGGAGCGAGCTGGACATGTCCCCCACCAAGGGCCAGACCATCGTCATCCTCACCAACCAGGACCTGAGCATGAACGCGGCCATCCCCGCCTCGCGGGGTGTGAAGTGGTAGGGCGCCCGGGGCTCGAACCCGGAACCTACGGATTAAAAGTCCGCAGCTCTGCCAATTGAGCTAACGCCCCTCGCACCAGCAAGGGTACAGAGATTACCGCCCTGCCCGCGACGCCTCCATCACCGGTAAGCCGCCATCCCCGTGAGCGCCTCCCCGAGCACCAGCGTGTGGATCTCCTGCGTGCCTTCGTAGGTCAGGACGCTTTCCAGGTTGTTCATGTGCCTGATCACAGGGTACTCCAGCGTGATCCCGTTCCCGCCCAAGATGGTGCGAGCCTGGCGGGCGATGTCGAGGGCGGCGCGGACGTTGGCGAGTTTGCCGAAGCTGATCTGCCGGGGCTCCAGCTTGCCGGCGTCCTTGAGCTCGCCGAGGTGGAGGGCGGTGAGGCCGGCCTGGGCGGTGGCGACGTACATCCAGGCGAGTTTTTCCTGGGTGAGCTGGTACGCGCCGATCGGCTTGCCGAACTGGACGCGGGTCTTGGCGTAGTCGACGGCCGCCTCCAGGCAGGCGCGGGCGGCGCCGACGACGCCCCAGACGATGCCGTAGCGGGCTTCGGACAGGCAGGAGAGGGGGCCGCGCAGGCCGGTGACGCCGGGGAGGGCGGCGGAGGCGGGCAGGCGGACGTCGTCGAAGTAGAGGGAGGAGGTGACGGAGGCCCTCAGGGACATCTTCTTGTGGATCTCAGGGGCGGAGAAGCCGGGGGTGGTGGTGGGGACGACGAAGCCCCTGATGCCGTCGTCGGTCTGCGCCCACACGACGGCGACGTCGGCGACGGAGCCGTTGGTGATCCACATCTTGGAGCCGTTGAGCACCCAGTCGGTGCCGTCCTTCTTGGCGTACGTGCGCATGTTCGCGGGGTCGGAGCCGTGGTCGGGCTCGGTGAGGCCGAAGCAGCCGATGGCCTCGCCGGCGGCCATGCGGGGGAGCCATTCCTGCTTCTGCTCGTCGGAGCCGTACCGCCAGATGGGGAACATGGCGAGCGAGCCCTGCACGGAGACGAAGGAGCGCAGGCCGGAGTCGCCGGCTTCGAGCTCGCGGCAGGCGACCCCGTACGAGACGGCGTCGGTGCCGGCGCAGCCGTACCCCTGGAGGTGCATGCCCAGCAGGCCGAGCGAGCCGAGTGCGGGCGCGAGGTCGCGCGCGGGGAAGACGGCTTCCTCGAACCAGTCGCCCACGTGGGGCAGGACGCGGTCGGCGACGAAGGACCTGACGGTGTCGCGGATGAGCCGCTGGTCAGGGTTGAGTTGGTCGTCCAGGCGCAGCAGGTCGTCCATGGTGGTCCTCTCGTGCAAGGGGGACTACCAGGGTTCTACCAGGGGCAATCCTGATGTGCGAACACCGGGCCGCCGGGCAGTCTTGAGGCATGAGCGAATACAACGTCAAGAAGCTGCGTCGCACTCACAAGGGCCGGATCATCGCGGGCGTCTGCTCGGGCGTCGGCGAGTACGTGGGGATCGACGCCAACCTGGTGCGGATCGGTCTGGCGATCGCGACGCTGTTCGGCGGGGCGGGCGTCGCGCTGTACGCGATCGGCTGGCTCCTCATGCCGGACGAGGAGCACGACACCTCGATCGTCCAGGACATCATCAACAAGCAGCAGGCCAAGTCCACCTCGACCGACTGGAGCGGCGAGCAGAAGCCGCAGCAGTGATCGGGTGGTGGCCTGGGCAGGCATCCGGGCGCTCCCGTCCTGGAGCCGCGGCGGTGATCAGGCGGTGGCCTCGGCGGGCATGCGGGCGCTCTCGTCACGAGACTCGGTCCAGATCAGGGCCAGTACGGCCGCGCTGATCACCCCGGCGACCCCCGCCAGCGCGACCACCGGCTCGGGGCCGAGTCTCTCAGCCGCGAACCCGCCCACGAGGATACCGACGCCCTGCACGGCCATCAGCCCCGACTGCACGAGGCCGAACGCCTGCGCGCGACGTTCGGCCGGTACGTACTGGACGAAGGCGGCGTTGGCCGCGAGCTGGTACGCCCCGCCGATGCCCGACAGCACCCATGCCGCCAGCACTACGGCCAGCGGCGGGCGCAACGCGGTGACGACGAGGGGCGCGCAGCTCAGGACGGCCATCCAGCCCATGAGCCGCAGCCGCCGCGGCGCCGGCACGAACCTGCTGAACAGGAACGCCCCGACGACGGTGCCGGCGGGCATGGCGGCCATCAGCAGCCCGGTGATCACGGGGACGGGCAGCGATCCGTCGGCGAGCCTGGCCGCGTACGGGGCGGCGATGCCTTCGGGCAGGATGTAGAACCCGCACAGCCAGGCGAACAGCACCAGCGTGCGCAGCTTGCGCGAGCCGAACACGAGCCGGGCGCCGCCCGCGGTCATCGACCACATGGAGGGCTTGGACGCGCCCGCGCTGGCCGGCCGGCGGCGGACGCCGGAGGCGAGGATCAGCGCCGATCCGAGGAACGTCGCGGCGTCGAGGGCGAGCGCGCGGTACGGGCCCATGGTGGCGATCAGCGCTCCGCCGGTGGCGAACCCGAGCATCTGCACGCCCTGGTTGGTCATGTTCTGCAGCGCCGAGCCGATGACGTACGCGTCACCTTCGAGCACTTCGGGCAGCAGCGCCGCCCGCGCGGCCGAGAAGGGCGCGCTGAGCAGCACGACCAGGAAGACCAGTGCGCAGAGCGCCCAGAACGGCACGCCCGGCACCGCCATCGTGCCCACCAGCGCGGCCCGGACGAGGTCGCAGGCCAGCATGACGCCCCTGCGGGCGAAGCGGTCGGCGAGCCCGGCCAGCAGCGGCCCGCCGGCGATCGAGGGCAGGTAGGTCAGCGCGTACACCGCGGCGGTGGCCAGCGGCGAGCCGGTGCGATCGTAGACGAGGACGGCGAGCGCCACCTGGGCGAGCTGGTCGCCGAGGAGCGACAGGCACTGGCCGTACCAGAGCGCCCGGAACTCCCTGATGGCGATGACTTCCCGATATGTGACTTGTCGTGCTTCTCCGGCACGGCGATGCCGTCCCGGCGGCCGTCGCGCCCGCATGGCCCCCACTGGACTCCGCTGTGCCTGACTCAGGGTGCTCGCTATGTGACCTAAGGTGCCCGACGAGCAGGGCGGACCGCAACCGAAAGCAGCCAACCAAAAGCAAAGGGTTACCAGCCCAATTCGTGAAGGCGGGCGTCGTCGATGCCGAAGTGATGGCCGACCTCATGCACGACCGTGATGCGGACCTCGTCGATCACCTGTTCCTCGGTATCGCAAATTTCACATATCGGATTGCGGTAGATCTCGATCCGGTCGGGCAGAACTGCTGAGTACCAGTCGCCGCGTTCGGTGAGGGGGACACCGGTGTACAAGCCGAGCAGGTGGGGCTCGGGCGGGTCATCGACGACCGTGACGACGACATTGCTCATGGCGCGCGTGAGGTCCGGCGGAATCGTGTCCAGGGCCTCGGCCACGAGCTCCTCGAACTTCTCCCGCGATACCTCAATCACGCCTGCCATTCTGCCCCGCTCGACAGGTAAGCAAGAAACCGTATGAAGTTCGTGCACAGGTCAAAGGCCATCCTTCGATCGCGTGCTGCGAGGCTGGCGGCGGTGCTCGCCGTGGCCGCCGTGGGCGCCTGGCTCGGGATCTTCCTCAGCGGCACCGTACGCGCCCAGGTCGGCCCGGTGGAGACCGGCATGTCGCTGCGCCCCGCCTGGGACGGCGAGACCGTCGTGGACGCCAGTCCCCTCGGCACGCTCACGTTCCAGACCCACAGCGCCCCGCTCAGGCTGCGCATCACGCTCGAGAACATCGACCAGGAACGCGCCAAGTCCTTCCTCGAAGACCCGCGCCTGGCCGAGCGCCTGCCGACCGTGATCGAGGAGGACCTCCTCGACGGCGTGCGCGCCCTCGTGATCCGCTCACTGCTCTGTGCGGGCGCCGGAGCGCTCCTCGCGGTCCTCATGGTCTTCCGGCGCCCGAGAACGGCTCTGGTGGGCCTTCTGGCGGCTTCTGTGGCCCTGGCCGCCACCGGAGCCCTGGCGGCGCTCACGTTCCGCCCCAGCTCGCTCGTGGAGCCGCGCTACTCGGGCCTGGTCGCCGCCGCCCCGTCCCTCGTCGGCAGCGCCGAGTCGATCGTCACGCGCTTCGAGTCGTACCGCTCCCAGCTCACCAAACTCGTCACGAACGTCTCGAAGCTGTACGACACGGTCTCCACCCTGCCCCTGTACGACGCCGACCCCAAGACCATCCGCGTCCTGCACGTCTCCGACATCCACCTCAACCCCATCGCCTGGAACGTCATCCGCTCCCTCAAGGACCAGTTCGCCGTGGACCTCATCGTCGACACGGGCGACATCTCCGACCACGGGTCCAAGGCGGAGAACAAGTTCGTCGACGAGATCGCCGGGCTCAAGGTTCCGTACGTGTTCGTGCGCGGCAACCACGACTCGATCACCACGCAGAAGGCCGTCGAGAAGCAGAAGAACGCGATCGTCCTGGACGACTCCTCCAAGGAGGTCGCCGGCCTGACCATCTACGGACTCGGCGACCCCCGCTTCACCCCCGACAAGTCCGTGGCCGTCGACTCCGACCCGGCCGCGCTCGCCGACTTCGGCCGCGCCCACCTGCCCAAGGTCGGCAAGGCCGACCTGATCGCCGTCCACGACGGCGAGGTCGGCAACGGCTTCTCCGGCGCCGCCCCCATGATCCTGGCCGGCCACACCCACGAACGCCGCACCACCGTCTTCCCCACCGGCACCCGCATGCTCATCCAGGGCTCCACCGGTGGCGCCGGCCTGCGCGCCCTCGAACACGCCCAGCCCACCCCCGTCCAGGCCTCCGTCCTGTACTTCGACAGGGAGACCAAACGCCTGCGGGCATGGGACGACATCACGCTCGGCGGCCTCGGCGAGCAGTCGGTGTACATCCAGCGTCACGTGGAGCCCGACCCGCAACGTATGATTTCCCCGGAGCCAACGAACGCCCCGTCGCCAACGGGATCGATCACTGGCACCCCCGCCTCGCCGGCCGCCGGTCCGCCACTTTGGCATCAAGGGCAATCGTCCCCTATGCTTCAGAGGTCCCCGACGGAAGGCGACAGGGAAACCTAAGCCCCCATCGTCTAGCGGCCTAGGACACCGCCCTTTCAAGGCGGCGGCACGGGTTCGAATCCCGTTGGGGGCACCGCGAGCGCCTAGCGCACCCGCAAAACGGCTGGTCCAAGACCACCGAAGAGCTGGTAAGCTAAGCGAGCGCAAACAGCAAGAAAAAGCAAGACGCAAGGTCCTGTAGAGCAGTTTGGAGTGCTCGCCACCCTGTCAAGGTGGAGGTCGCGGGTTCAAGTCCCGTCAGGACCGCTCTGGGTCAGGTAGCTCAGTTGGTACGAGCGTCCGCCTGAAAAGCGGAAGGTCGGCAGTTCGACCCTGCCCCTGACCACCAGCCATTCAGCTTACTAAAGCCCCGAACGGATCATCGTTCGGGGCTTTTTGCTCTTCACCGAAGATGCGTGGGCGGGAATCGAGTCCGTGAGTTTCGTTTTGCCAGCCGGCCGAAGGTCGGGGACACCTGGACGATGTGCTTCAGACCAGGTGGGGGATGGTTTCTTCGTCACGCCGGCTTGAGGAGATGTACGACCGCGCTCGGTCAGGAGCGCTTGTCCTCCACGTGGACGATTCTCAGGTCGCGCCCGTCCTGGTCGCGCTTGCTGCGCCCGTGGAGGCCGACCATGAGGTGGTCGTGGTCGTCGAGCTCGCCGGGGGTGACGTGGGTGAGGATGTCGGGGTGGTGGCCGGTCACCACCCAGCCGGGGGCGTCGCGTAGCTCGATGGTGTCGAAGTCGCCGGCCGGGGTGCCCGGGTGGACGGGGCCGTACTCGCGCGGGAGGGTCGTCGCCTGGTCGGCGAGATCGCCGTCGGGTGTGGGCCGGAGCACGCGGCGGTGGTGGGCCGTCGCGTGCTCCGGAAAGCGCAGGTCACTCGGTCGTGCAGACCGTGCCGTTCAGGGTGAACACGGATGGGAGGACGTTCGGGCCGCTGTAGTTGCCGACGTACCCGATCGTGGTGGTGGCGTCCGTGGCCAGGGACGGGTTCGCGGGCTCGTTGGCGGCCTTGACGTCCGAGCCGGTCTGCGTCCAGACGGCGCTCCAGCCGCTGCCCAGGCTCTGCCACGTGCGGGGCCAGGTGAAGGCGAGGGTCCAGCCGTTGAGGGGGGCGCCGTGGTTGGTGATGTCGATGGAGGCGACGTAGCCGCTGGCCCAGTCGGTCTGGATGGTCAGCTTGACCGAGCAGGAGCTGGTGGCGGGGGTGCCGGTGGTGAAGGTGAGCGGGGGTGAGGGGTCGGAGGTGGCGCCGCCGGTGTCGCGGGCGATCACGTTGACGGTGTAGCGGGTGCCGGGCTTGAGGTTGTGGACCGTGAGGGTGGTGGTGGAGGTCTCGCCGAGTTGCTCGGTGATGGCGCCGTTCTGGCGGTGGACCTCGTACTTGGCAATGGGGCGGGTGCCGGGCTTGGCGGCGGGCCAGGTGATGGTGGCGGTCCGGTCCGTGACGGCGCTGACCGTGGGCTGGCCGGGGGTGCCGGGGCGGCCGGCCTGCACGGAGGACGGCTTGAGGACGACGGTGGTCAGCGAGAGGGGCGGCAGGGTCTGGGTGGTGGCGGTGCCGGACGTCGTGGTGGTGATGGCGGTGGCGCCGTTCGTGTGGGACAGGACGGTGGGCGCGCCGGCGGCGGGAGTGAAGCCGGAGTAGGCGAGCTGGACCGGGTACGACGTGTCGGACGAGGTGTTGATCATCAGGACGGCCAGGTCGCCGTTCGGGCGGCGGGCCGCGTGCGCGGTGACCTTGGGCTGGTCCGTGGCGGCGCGGATGAAGCGGTCACCCGGCCGGGCGAACTTGCTGACCATCTGCAACGCGTAGTAGGGGGCGAACGGGGTGTTCAGCGCGGGCTCGCAGACGGTGCCGTCGGAGGTGCAGCTGCCGCTCGACAGCAGGCCGAAGTCGCCGTAGTCGGTGTGTCCCTCGACCTCGGTGACGGTGCCGATGCCGTTGTGGACGTTCCACCAGTCCACCGTGAAGACGCCGTTGGCCAGCAGGGACGCGTACGCGTCGGCGGCGGCCAGGGCGCCCGGCTGGGTGGTGGAACCGTTACTGCTGGAGCCGGTGTTGAACTCGGTCATCGCGATGCCGATCCGCTCCGAGCCGGGCCCGGCGTACTTGGCGATCTGGTCGCGGGTGAGCTGGATCATGTCCGGCACGTGGCCGTTCCGGTCGAGGGCGCCGGGGTACCAGTGCAGGATGACGAAGTCGATCTTCGGCCCGGCGGCGGACAGGACGACCTTGTTCCACGAGCCGCTGTCGCCCTCGGCCGTGATGGCGTCGGGCCAGTTCGCGGGCGTGGTCAGCACGGCGCCGATCTTGATGGTGGGGTCGACGGCCTTCATCGCGTCGGCGTAGGCGACGACGTGGCGGGCGTACTCGTTCGGGCTCTTGTCGGCGTGGTCGTCCGCCTCCCAGGCCGAGCCGTAGTGGCCGTTGCCGTAGTTCTCGTTGCCGATCTCCCAGTACTTGACGCCGTACTTCTTGACGATGTTGGCCTCGCGCACCCAGCCGGCCGCCTCCTCGGCGGTGCCGGTGCCGTAGTTGGCGGTCACCATCGGCTGCGCGCCGGTGCGGCGCACCCCGCGCATGAACGTGTCGAAGTCGGTGTTCGGGGCGACATAACCGCCGGGGGCGGTGTGGGTGGCCCAGTGGTAGATGTCGGAGTACGAGCCGCCGGGGTAGCGCAGCAGCTTCATGCCCGCGTCCTTGAGCAGGTCGGCGGTCTGGTCCGTGCCCAGGTTGGTGTCCCAGATGGCATGGTTGGTGCCGAGGCCCGTCTCCGGGACGGTGGCGAGTGCGGCGCGGGCGTTCACCGTCACCTTGACGGCGGTGCTCTCGTCGGCGTAGGCGGCAGGAGCGGTCAGAGCGGTCAGCGTCAGCAGGGCCGCCAGCGCGGCTCGCAGGGGAACTTTCGGCATCGGCGCACCTCGTGCTGGATTTGCGGGTATTCAGCTCGACATTTGCGGGTATTCAGCTCGACGCCTCCTCCTGACCAGGAAGCATCATGATCATGGGCGCGGGGCCGCGCGGGCGTCAATCGAGGCTGAAACTTTCACGCCGCGAGCGGGCGGGCGGCTGCTCGCGCAGTGACGGCACTGTGGAGGTGCCTGTGGAGGTGACGGTGGAGGTGCCTGTGGAGCTGCTGCTGGCACGGCTGCGCGCGGCCGGGTTCGAGGCGGAGTCGGTACGGGCGGCACCCGGCGGGGTGGTGGCGCTGGCGGGGATGGCCACGTTGCGCGACGGGTCGCGGGTGTTCGCCAAGACGTTACGTTCGGCGGGGTCCGATCTGTTCGAGATCGAGGCGGCCGGGCTGCGCGCGCTACGCGAGCTGGGCGGGGTCACCACCCCCGAGGTGCTGGCCGTGACGCCGGACCTGCTGGTGCTGGAGCCGCTGCCGCCCCGCCGCGAGGATGACGAGCGCTTCTGGGAGGAGCTGGCGCTCGCGCTCGCGGGCCTGCACGCCGCCACGGTCGGCGAGCGGTTCGGCTGGCACCGGGACGGCTGGCTGGGCCGCCTGCGCCAGGACAACACGTGGGACGACGACGGGCACGCCTGGTTCGCCCGTCGCCGCATCCTGCGCTGGCTCACGGAGCCGCTGGTGGCGGCGGCGCTGGACCGCGCGGACCGCGCGGCGCTCGAACGCCTCTGCGCGGCCCTGCCCGACCTGCTGCCGCCCGCGCCGCCGGTGCTCACGCACGGCGACCTGTGGCGCGAGAACATCCTGTGCGGCCCCACGGGCGCGCCCGCGCTGATCGACCCCGCCGTCTCCTACAGCTTCGCCGAGGCCGACCTGAGCATGTTGTGGTTCTCGCCGCGCCCGCCGGCCGCCCGCCGCTTCTTCGAGGTGTACGCGGCCACCGCGCCCCTGCCGTCCGGCTGGCAGGAGCGCATGCCGCTGTACCACCTGCGGGAGCTGCTGAGCAGCATCGCCCACGACGACAACGCCAGGGAGTGCGCCGAGGCCGTGCGGGAGATCGTCGCGCCTTTCTGATCAGTTGTACTTGTAGAGCCTGGTGGCCTTGCGCCGGCCGTGGTCGAACACCGAGGCCCGGTACATGCTGATGGACAGGTCGCCGTGCTCGGCCCTGCCGCAGGTGCCGACGCCGGCGAGCTGGTGGATCTCGTAGCGGGTGGTCGGGTCGCCGCCCACGAAGTACTCGGCGCGCGCCTGGTACTCGTCGGCGGCGGTGTCGCAGGCGTAGACGAACGTCTTGCGCTCGCCGAAGCACAGGGTCGCGGCGGCCTTCGTCGAGGTGCACGTCCTGGACTTGCCGCGGGCGCCGGCGGGGGTGGTGCGGGTGTCGCGCTTGACCGGATATTTTGCGACATTCTGGACGGTCTTCCAGCGGCCGTACTTGACCCGGTGGTTGCCCTGGTACAGCGCGGCGCGGAAGGTGACGACCTTGCCGATCTCGCGGTTGCCGCGCACGGCGCCCTTGCGGCCGAGGTTGTGGATGACGTACTTGGTGCCGAGGTAGCCGTTCAGGTAGTACTCGACCGCGGGATGGCGGTGGTCGTCGGCCGTGTCCTCGATCGTGATGCCGGGGCGGTCGCTCCCGTCGGGGCCCACGCACGCCTCGGCGCCCTTGAGTCGTACGCAGACGGGCTCCGCGGCTGTCTCCGTGGGGGTGCCGACGGGCTCCGTGGTGGCCGGGGCGATCGGGGCCGCCTGGATCGTGCGATGGGGCGGTGCGACCGCGGCCGCCGCCCCATCGGTGCTGAACGCGACGGCCATGATCACGGCCGCCGCGATGACTGCGCGACGTAATGCCACTCCAACCTCACCAGCCTCACCTGCTCGCTGAGCTTTGCCTGAGTGAGACGCGAAGAATGCAGTGAAAGTTCCGGAGTGTTCAGCAATCGTTCAGGAAACGCCCCGTGCGTACGTTCAGGCAACGCCCCGTGCGTAGGTTCAGGAAACGCCCCGTGCGAACGTTCAGGAAACGCTCGATCAGGACGCGAGCCGCTTCGGCGTCACGCTGGCCAGCAGCAGGAGCAGCGCGCTCTGGGCGAGCATGCCGGGCGCGAGCGGCGGCGCCCCGCCGACCGACTTGGTCAGCGCGTACCACCACTGGGTGAGCGGCGAGTACGAGTCCCACTGCGGGTCCATCGCACCCATCCCGTGGTTGACCGACACGTGCATGAAGACGCCGTACGCGGAGGCGAGCAGGACGACCGCCGCCAGCACGCGCGCGACGGTGAGCACCGGCCCCGAGTCGCGCAGGAGCAGCAGCACCAGCGCGACCACCTGCAGCGCCAGCGCCACCCAGGGGATGAGCTGCGCGGGGCTTTGCCAGTGGCGTTCGAAGGCGAGCTCCAGCGCGGCGCCCACGATGCCGATCGCGACCAGCGCCAGCAGGCCCAGGCGGAGCAGCGTGGCGCCCCGGGAGGCCGGCAGCCGCGAGTGCCGTGCGGTCGTCTGAGGGGGAGTTGAGGTCATGAGGGGGGACCACCGTCCGATGCGAGGGTCTCTTGCGGAGTCGACTCCAACGTCTCCAGGCATCCTCAGAGGAGTCTGGGCGAATTCTGAAGATCTGGTGAGAAGTCCGCGCCTCGGGCGCGAGGACGACTGCACGACATCTTCACGACATCCGCACACGGCTGTGGTGGAGCCGACCGGGCCGGACGGGGTGTGCTCGAAGGGAGAGCACACAGGGGGAGGTGCCGCCGGTGCAGAGCTGGATCGACCAGCCGATCATCGACCCCGCCGTTCCCGTGCGGGAGCGCCGCCTGCTCGCCGGGGCGCTGCCGCTCCTGCTCGGCCGGCCCGAGCCGGAGCCGCCGCGGTGGGTGCGGCGGCTGTTCGGCGTCGGCGGGCTGTGCGCGGCCGTGCCGGGGGCGGTGCTGGGCCTGACGGCGTTCCAGACCGGGCACGAGACCATGGGGCTGGCCGCCATGATGGCCTTCCTCACCGGCGTCCTGTTCGTCGGAATCGCCCGCCAGAATCCGGCCGATCGCCTGGCCCGCCGGCACGCCGGCCGCTTCGTCGTCCCGGCCGAGCTGGACGAACCCGCCCTCGACCTGCTGGCCAGGGCCAGGAGGGCGGTCCGCGACGTGACCGGCTCCCGCGTGCACCGCCTGGGGCTGCTCGACGCGATCGCCAACGACGTCGTGCTGCCCGAGCGCCTGTGGGAGATCGCCAGGATCGTCCGCGTCCATACGGACCTGCGGGCCGAGCAGGCCCTGGCGCTGGCCGAGGTGATCACCCCGGAGCTGACCGCCGTGCTCGAACCCCAGCGGGAGGCGCTGCGCCGATCGGTGGCGGCCGTCACGGAGCGGGTGTGGGAGCTGGAGGCGTACGCCTCCCGCGTCCGCGCGGCCGACTCCGCGTTACGGGCGAGCGAGCTGCAGCGCAGCAACGACAAGTATCTCGACCTGCTGGCCATGACGGGCGACACGGAAGGCGTGCGTGCCCTGTCCGCGCAGGTGGACGCCCTGGCCGGCACGCTTCGCGAGGCCGTGGCCGCCGGGCGGGAGCTCTGACCCCACTGTGATCGGCACGACCGCGGCGAGCCGTACCGATCAGCACCGAAGTCCGTTCACATGTTGATCATGTGCCCCGCGAGCCCGTGGATGGCCTCCTTGACGGCCTCGCCGAGCGTCGGGTGCGCGTGCACGTTGCGGGCCACCTCGTGCACCGTCAGGTCCCACTGCTGCGCCAGCGTCAGCTCCGGCAGCAGCTCGGTCACCTCGGGCCCGATCAGGTGCGCGCCGAGCAGCTCGCCGTGCGTGTTGTCGCTGATGATCTTCACGAACCCGGCCGAGTCGCCCAGGCCGTGCGCCTTGCCGTTGGCCGTGAACGGGAACTTCGCCACCTTCACGTCGTAGCCCAGGTCGCGGGCCTGCGCCTCGGTGTAGCCGAAGCTGGCCACCTGCGGCTGGCAGTAGGTCGCGCGCGGGATCATCACGAAGTCGAGCTCCATGGTCTCCGCGCCCGCGATCGTCTCGGCCGCGATGATGCCCATCGACTCGGCGGCGTGCGCCAGCATCAGCTTGGCCGTGACGTCGCCGATGGCGTAGATGTGCGGCACGTTCGTGCGCCCGCGCCCGTCGACCGCGATCGCGCCCCGCTCGGTCAGCGCCACGCCGGTCTTCTCCAGCCCGTAGCCGTCGACGCGCGGCTGGAACCCGATGGCCTGCAGCACCTTGTCGGCCTCCAGCACCTGCGTCTGGTCGCCGCGCGTGACGGTGACCTTGACGGAGGAGCCGGTGTCCTCGATGGCGTCGACCCGGGTCGAGGTCATGACCTCGATGCCGAGCCGCTTGTAACGCTTGGCCAGCTCGGCCGAGACCTCTTCGTCCTCCAGCGGCACCATCCGGTCGAGGAACTCGACGATGGTCACCTTGACGCCGTAGTTGTGCAGCACGTACGCGAACTCCACGCCGATGGCGCCGGCGCCCGCGATGACGATGCTGCCCGGCAGCTCCTCGGTGAGGATCTGCTCCTCGTACGTGACGACGCGCTCGGACAGCTGCGTGCCGGGGATCAGCCTGGTGGTCGCGCCGGCCGCGATGATGCAGTGGGAGAACGTGATCGTCTCGCCGTTGACCTGGAGCGTGTTCGCGTCGAGGAACGTGCCCCGCCCGTCGTACTCCGTGATGGCGTTCTTCTTCATCAGGTAGTGAACGCCCTTGACCCGCCCATCGGCCACCTTGCGGCTGCGCTGGAAGGCCGCGCCGTAGTCGAAGGTGACCTCGCCGCTGATGCCGAAGGTCTTGGCCTCGTTGTGGAAGATGTGAGCGAGCTCCGCGTTGCGCAGCAGCGCCTTGGACGGGATGCAGCCCACGTTCAGGCAGACGCCACCCCAGTACTTCTCCTCGACGACCGCGGTGCGCAGTCCGAGCTGGGCGGCGCGGACCGCGGCCGTATATCCTCCAGGACCCGCGCCGAGAACGACGACGTCATAGTGAGTGCTCATGAGTCGGACCATACCGCTCGCCCGACTCTGCCCCTGACCTCAGACCTCCACCTTGTACGACAGAGAGAGCTCATCTGCGGGAACACCGCGAATTCCCCAGTTCGGCTTGGGCATCTCGATGATCGTGATCTCCACGTCCTCGGGGTCGAATCCGGACTTCTCGTAGATCTCGCGGATCAGCGCCTTCTTGGCGTCGTCACTGCGGCCCGTGAAGCACACGACCTCGATGATGAGATAACGCTCACTACGCTGAGGGCAGACGAAGTCGTCCGCGTCGAGCAGCAGGAACCGGTGGAACCGCTTGTCCTCCGGGATCCCCCACGCGCTCACCAGGCACGACTGGAGAAGGTCGGAGACCTCCCGCTGCCGCCCCGCCCACACGTCCCTGCGCCCGTACACCTTCACCTGTGCCATGGTCAGCCAATATAGAGGACTGTGATCCGCATACTCCTGGCCGACGACGAGGCCATGATCAGAGCCGGGGTCCGGGCGATCCTGGAGTCCGACCCGGAGCTGGAGGTCGTGGCCGAGGCGGGCGACGGCAGGCAGGCGGTCGACCTGGCCATCAGCCACCACCCCGACGTCGCGCTCCTCGACATCCGCATGCCCCGCCTCGACGGGCTCGCCGCCGCCGCCGAGCTGCGCCGGGCCGCGCCCGGCACCGCCGTGGTGATGCTCACCACGTTCGGCGAGGACGACTACATCGCCAAGGCGCTCGACATCGGGGCCAGCGGGTTCCTGCTCAAGTCGGGCGACCCGCGCGAGCTCATCGCCGGCATCCACGCGGTCGCCGGCGGGGCCGCGTACCTGTCGCCGAAGGTCGCCCAGCGCGTCATCGCGCAGCTCTCCGGCGGCCGGATGGCCAGGGGAGCCGTCGCCCGCGACCGCATCTCCGGGCTCACCGAGCGCGAGCGCGAGGTGCTCGCCCTGCTCGGGGCCGGCATGTCGAACGCCGAGATCGCCCGCGAGCTGCACATCGTCGAAGGCACGGTGAAGGCGTACGTGAGCGCCATCCTCACCCGGCT
This sequence comes from Nonomuraea composti, assembly GCF_012034275.1. Taxonomy (NCBI): domain Bacteria; kingdom Bacillati; phylum Actinomycetota; class Actinomycetes; order Streptosporangiales; family Streptosporangiaceae; genus Nonomuraea; species Nonomuraea composti. Next base: position 54,408 of record NZ_JAATEP010000039.1, read on the forward strand.
CGACGTGCGCAACCGCGTCCAGGCCGCGATCATCGCCCACGAGGCCGGCTTGGTAGCCTGACCCGTGATGTATCGCCTCGTGTTCTCGCAGGTCTTGCGGCGTCTCGACGCCGAGGCCGTGCACCGATTCACCGTGAGCGCCCTCGCGCTCCTCGCCCGGCTGCCGCTGGTCAAGCGGCTGCTGCACCGGGCGCTCGCGCCGCACGACCCGGCCCTGCGCGTGACCGCGTTCGGCGTGCACTTCCCCGGGCCGCTCGGGCTGGCCGCCGGCTTCGACAAGGACGCCGCCTGCGCCGAGGCGCTGTCGGCGCTCGGCTTCGGCCACGTCGAGGTCGGCACCATCACCGCGCACGGCCAGCCCGGCAACCCGCGGCCCCGCCTGTTCCGGCTGGTCCGGCAGCACGCGGTGATCAACCGCATGGGTTTCAACAACGCCGGCGCCGTCGCCGCCGCCCGCAGGCTCCGCCGCACCCGTAGCGTTCCGGTCGTCATCGGCGTGAACATCGGCAAGACCAAGGTGGTGCCCGAGTCCGAGGCCACGGCCGACTACGTCGCCAGCGCCAAGGAGCTCGCCCCACTGGCCGACTACCTCGTCGTCAACGTCAGCTCGCCCAACACGCCCGGCCTGCGCAACCTCCAGGCCGTCTCGCTCCTGCGGCCCCTGCTCACGGCCGTGAAGGAGGTCGCCGACGCCACACCACGCCGCACGCCGCTGCTCGTCAAGATCGCACCCGACCTCGCGGACGAGGACGTCGACGCCGTCGCCGAGCTGGCCCTGGAGCTGGGCCTCGACGGCATCATCGCCACCAACACCACCATCAAGCACGACGGCGAGACCGGCGGCCTGTCCGGCCGGCCGCTCAAGGCCCGCTCCCTGGAGGTCCTGCGCCGCCTGCGCGCCAAGGTCGGCGACCGCATCACGCTCGTGTCCGCCGGCGGGGTCGAGGACGTTGACGACGTCTGGGAACGCCTCCTCGCCGGAGCCACCCTCGTCCAGGGCTACACGGGCTGGGTCTATGGCGGCCCCCTCTGGGCCGCGCACATTCACCGGCAGCTCCTGCGCCGAGTCCGCCGCCACGGCCTCAAGTCGGTGACGGAGGCCATCGGCCGCACCGCGTGAGCCCCTTATCGTGAGACGGTGATCGAACCGATTCCCCTTGCCGGCGACGTCGTCCTCCGCCTCGTGACCGAGCAGGACGCCGAAGCCCTGCTCGCCGCCTACGTCCGCAACCGCGACCACCTCCGGCGCTGGGAGCCGCGCAGGCCCGACGAGTTCTTCACCCTGGCCGGGCAGGCCGAGCGCCTCAAGAGCCTGCTCGAACTGCAGGCCAGGGGGCAGGCCGCGGCCTGGGTCCTGGCCGACGGAGACCTCGTCGTGGGCCGCATGACGCTCAGCAACATCGTCCGCGGCCCGTGGCTCAACGCCGACCTCGGCTACTGGATCGACGCCGGCTACGTCGGCCGCGGCCTGGCCACCACCGCCGTCCGTGAGGTGTGCCGCATCGCCGACCAGGAGCTCGGCTTGCACCGGCTCGCGGCCAGCACGCTGCTGGACAACGAGGCGTCGCAGAGCGTGCTGCGCAAGTGCGGCTTCGAGCAGTTCGGCGAGGCACCCCGCTACCTGGAGATCGACGGCCGCTGGCAGGACCACCGCCTCTTCCAGCTCATCCTCAACGACCGTCCCGCCTTCTGACCCCCGGACGGCCGGCCGTCGCCCTCTGAGGCGAGCCGGCCTCTCCCCAAGCGAGCTGCCCCCTCCGAAGGAGGGCAGCAAGCCTTCCCCTTTCCCCCGAAAGGACAGCAACCGAAGTACGGCGGGCGGCGGCACGCCCAGTGGCCAGGGGCTAGATGCTCGGCCGGGTCGACTCGGCGTGGTGGGTCATGGCGTCGATCCGGGCCATCACCTCGGTCACCCGCACCCCGGCCGGCCGGTGGGGCCGCCGCCGCTGCCAGGGCCGGGGCCCGTCGAGCGGCCGGTACTCGACCCCGAGCGCGTCCAGCCGCCCCAGGTGCTCGCCCAGCCGCCCGGGGAAGTCGTCGGAGGCGGAGCCGGCCCACGCGACCTCGGCCAGCGCGCAGGCGCGCGGCCACAGCCGGTAGTCGACGGTGCGGGCGTCGGGCACGCGCTCGGTCCACAGCTGCGCCTGCACCCCCAGGACATGCCCGCGCTCCTCCTCCGTCCACTCGGCGGGCGCCGGCGAGAAGGCCGCCACGTCGGAGAGGGTGATGGCGTCGCCGATGGCCATGGGCTCGTCGGGCGAGGAGGCTTCGGCGTAGTCGAAGTACAGCGGGAAGACGGGCGTGGCCACCACGTCGTGCCCGGCGGCGGCGGCCCGGCGGCCGACGTTCATGCCGCGCCACGGCATGACGACGGTGTCCTGGCGCAGCCCGCCGCTGACGAACGCCTCGTCCCACACGACGGCCCGCGCGCCGCGCTCGGCGAGCGCGTCCGCGAGCCGCCGCAGGAACCACGCCTGGAGGTCGTTGGCGGTGGCCAGCCCGAGCGACTCGCGGTAGGCGGCGATCTCGGCGGAGGCCGCCCAGTGGTCGAGGACGACCTCGTCGCCGCCGATGTGCACGTACGGGGTCTCGCCCAGCGCGCCCAGCAGCTCGTCGAAGATCGTGGTCAGGAACTCCACGGTGGGCGGCAGCGGCGACAGGATGGCGGGGGAGATGCCCCAGCGGTCGAGAACGTCGTGCCGCTCCCCGGTGGCCCCGAACTCGGGGTAGGCGGCGAGGATCGCCGAGGCGTGCCCGGGCACGTCGATCTCGGGCACGATGGTGACGCAGCGGGAGCGCGCGTAGGCGCCCATCTCGGCCAGGTCGTCGAGGGTGTAGTAGCCGCCGTGCGGCACGTCGTCGTAGGTCTCGGGCTCGCGGTAGTAGTTGGTGGCGGTGCGCGGCCGGTGCGAGGCGACCTCGTGCAGCAGCGGGTACGCCCGGCTCTCGACCCGCCACCCCTGGTCGTCCACGAGGTGCAGGTGCAGCCGGTTGAGCTTGTGCACGGCCATGAGGTCGATCAGCCGCAGGATCTCCCGCTTGGGAAAGAAGTGCCTGGCCACGTCGAGGTGCAGCCCCCGCCAGGCGTAACGGGGCGCGTCCTCCACGCGTACCCCTGGAACGGGCCAGGACCCGCCGGAGGAGAACCGGTAGGAGGCGGCGGGCAGGAGCTGGCGCAGGGACTGCGCCGCGTAGAAGGCGCCCGCCCGGCCGCCCGCCGCGATCTCCACGCCCCGGGAGCCGACCGTGAGCCGGTAGGCCTCCTCGCCCAGCGACGGGTCCCGCCGGACGTCGATCTCGCCGGAGTCGCCGGGCAGCGGGTCGAGCCCGGCCAGCGCCGTACGCACGGCGTCGACCAGGTCGCCGGACACGGTCACGCCCGAGGTCAGCACGTAGGAGGCGGAGAGGTCACGCAGGAGCGAGGGGCGAGGAATCATGCTTCGAGATAGTGCTGCAATCCGTTCGCGAGCGCCAGGGCGATCTTCTGCCGGAACTTCGGGTCCTGGAACTTGGCCGCTTCGGTGGCGTTGCGCATGTTCCCGCACTCGACGAAGATCTTCGGCACCGTGGAGAGGTTGAGCCCGCCGAGGTCGCTGCGGTAGTTGAGGGCGTTCTTGCCGATGTAGGTGGAGTAGGGCAGCCCGGTGCCCTTGTGGAAGGCGTCGCGGACGGCGATGCCGAGCTTGCTGGAGGCGCCGACGACCTTGTCCACGGGCCCGTTGATCTTCTTGGGCATGATGACGTGGAAGCCGTGGCCGGACGGGGCGGCGCCGTCGGCGTGCACGGAGATCGCGGCGTCGGCCTTGGCCTTGTTGCCGATGGCGGCCCGCTCGGTGATGCAGGGGCCGACCCCGTTGTTGCTGGTGCGGGTCAGCTTGACCGTGGCGCCCCGGCCTTCGAGGATCTTGGTCATCCGCCGGGAGACGTCCCACGTGAAGGCGGCTTCGCTGTAGCCGCTGTTGGTGGAGGTGCCGGTGGTGTCGCACGCCTTCCACTGGGTCAGGACGTTGACCTTGCGGTTGATCTCGGCGGGGTGGCGGTAGTTGGCGCCGTTGTGGCCGGGGTCGATGACGATGACCTTGCCGTCGAGCGGCTTGGCGTCGGGTGGTGACTGCTTGGCGGATGAAGAGGAGGAGGGGGGTGAAGCCTGGGCCGCGGTGGTCGCGGGGGCGGCCTGACCTGCCGCGGCGCCACCGGATCCGGTGCCGCCACACGCGGAGGCGATCAGGCCGCAAACGGCGAGGACTGTGGCTGGTAGAGCACGCATGCCGTCCAACTTACGGCAGAGCGGGAGCTTGAGTCCGTCTCATACCAAGCGTGGCGAGTGACCAGTTGCTTACCAGACGCGCTCGCCGACCTCCTGACGTTCGAGCAGGGCGGCCAGCTCCCGCGCGTCCTCGGCGTCGAGCCCGAGGACGACGCGGGGGCGGCCCCACGGGTGGTCGAGCGAGTGGGCGACGTAGCTGGCGACCGATTCGGCGCCGCCGTCGGTGCTGCGCCCCCTGCCCGCCCGCCAGTGCCCCCAGGCGCGTTCGAGCTCGGCCGCCGCGCGCTGGGCGCAGGACACCAGTTCCGGATCACGCATGACTGTTCCCCCGGATCAGACCGTGGCCGGATCCGAATCCGGCCACTCTTAGCATGACCCTGCCGAGTAAACCGCCGTGTGGCCGCGCCTCCACACGGCTTGACCCAGCTTTGGGGCTTCCTTAGGCAGGTCCCGTGCTCCGTCGCACGATCAGCTCAGGGCGGACCTCGCGCAGGCGCGCGGCCTTCGCGGGGTCCCCGATCCGGTCGCTCAGCAGCGCCGCCGCCGACCTGCCCATGGAGCGGCGGGCCTGGTCGACCGAGGTCAGCGAGATGTGGTGGGAGGCCGACAGGTGCGTGTTGTCGTAGCCGACCACCGAAAGGTCTTCGGGCACGCGCAGGCCCAGCTCGCTCGCGGCGGAGAGCACCCCGAGCGCCACCACGTCGTTGGCGGCGAAGATCGCCGTGGGCCTGGGGTCGCGGGTCAGCAGCGCCGTCGCCGCCTCCCTGCCGCCCTCCTCGGTCGAGTCGGCGGCCTCGACCATGATGTACGGCGCCAGCGAGTGCCTGCGCATCGCCACGAGATACCCCTCGCAGCGCGACGATCGCCGGCCCTCGATGTGCGCGATCCGCTTGTGGCCGTGCTCGACCAGGTGGTCGATGGCCAGCCGGGCGCCGAGCTGGTCGTCGTCGACCACGATGTCGACGCCGTCGAGCTCGATGTCACGTTCCCCTACGACGACCGTGGGCGTGTACGCGGTGGCCTCGATCAGCGTCTCGCTGGTCGGCGGGATGCCGAGCAGGACCAGCCCGTCGACCCTGAGCTCCAGGAAGGCCTCGACGGCCTCGTCCTCGAACGCGGGGTCCCACTGGCTGTTCCCGATCAGCATGCGCAGCCCGTCGCCGTGCAGGCTCTCCTGCAAACCGTCGAGGAACTCCGCGTAGAACGGATTGTGCAGGTCGGCGACGAGCGCCCCGACCAGATGGGTACGGCCTTCGACGAGGCTGCGCGCCACCGCGTTCGGCCGGTAGCCGAGCTCGCGGGCGGCCTGCAGCACGGCCTGGCGCCGGTGCTCGCTCACGTGCGGGGATCCGCGCAGCACGAGGGAGACCAGCGATTTCGACACGCCGGCTCGTTCGGCGACGTTACGGATGGTGGGTCTGGGCCGAGGCAGTGCGTCTACCTCTCTTAGCTCAGTGATGGTTGAAGTGTTGACGGGCGGTCCTGACATGTGTCTCCCCCGCGATGCGGATATGGGCACCTGTCTGACCAAACGATCGAGTTAGCCGCAGGGTACGGCCTCCGTTACGGATTGGCTCAATCTGGCTGTCCAAAGCTGGATATTGACCGGAAGCTTCCACGTCAGCTATTGGGTACGGCGTCGGATACCGTACAGATGTGACACCCGGGAAGTCAGCCGAGACGGCACGGCCGGCTCGGCGCAGGCTCAGCGTGGACCGGCGTCGGGAAGAGCTCATGGCGGCGGCGCTGGAGCTGTTCAGCACCCGCGACGCGGAAGACGTCTCGATCGACGACGTGGCTTCGGCGGCGGGGGCCTCGCGGGCCCTGGTCTACCACTACTTCGGCGGCAAGCAGGAGCTCTACGTGGCCGCGCTGAGAAGCGCGGCGGAGCAGCTGGAGTCCCGGCTGCGGCCTCAGGGGGGCGGCCGGCCGCTCGACGAGCTGGCCTCGGGGCTTTCGCGCTACTTCGACTTCGTGGAGGAGCACGCGGCCGGTTTCGCCGCGCTGCTGCGGGGCGGGCCAGCCAACAGGACCGGCGAGGTCGGCGAGATCGTCGACGGCGTGCGCCGGAGGTTGTTCCGGCTCATCCAGAAGCAGATGGGCGTCGAGGAGCCGAGCCCGGTGCTGCGCACGACGCTGCGGTCGTGGATCGCCTCCGTGGAGACGGCCGGTCTCGACTGGCTGGAGCATCGCGACCTTGAGCGCCCGATGCTGGAGAACATGCTGGTGCAGCACATGGTGGCGCTGCTCGGCGTCGCCGCCGCCCATGACGGGGAGGTCGCCGGGCTGCTGGAGCGGCTGGCGTAGGGGAGCCGCCGCCCGAAGCCGGGGGAGGCAGGGAAGCTGGGGGAGGCAGGGAAGAGTGGCGCCGGCGCGGGCGACGCCAACTTCCCCATCGTCACAGCGGTGGACCCGGCCAAGTGGCGGCCTGGTCCACCCCCTTAAACCCCCCTGAGGTCCGTGAGGACCCTCGGCTACTCGGAGCGCTGCTGCGGAATCCCCGCGAGCAGTGCGCGAACCTCGGTCTCCCGGTAACGCCGATGACCGCCGAGGGTACGAATCGACGTCAACTTGCCCGCCTTGGCCCACCGCGTAACGGTCTTGGGGTCGACCCTGAACATGGTCGCGACCTCAGCGGGCGTGAGCAGTGGCTCGGCCTCGGGTGTACGAGCTGACATTTGTGCGGCCTCTCCTCCGTGTGGACCGGCGTAGCGATCCTGTGACTGCCTTTGCGCGTGTCACGGATGTCCCCCTATAGCCCAGAGCGTGCGGCTTTTCTGAGCCATATGCGGCATCACCCGATGTGACCATACCGCCACGCAGAGCGATTGGCGAGCCCTTCTTTGACCCAACTGCCCGCCCCCGTGGCCATGTCACGCTCGGTGATTCTAGCGACACGGTTCGTGGTATCGCAGTGAAAACGGCAAACTACTCAGTTCGCAGAAGAGAGCAGCCGCGAGACGTGACCTACTCATGCAGGTCAGACGGCCGTATTGGGGCTCAGTTGGCAGATTCCAGCAGTTGCATTGACTTCCACCGCAGGATGACCCTCTGGTACATGGCGTAGGCAAGTTCTTCTTGACCCGTGTCCAGGCCCGTCAGGGCCGCCGAGAGCTCCGCCACGGACTGGTCGGCCTGCAACGCGTCGTCGTCCATCAGGTGGACGAGCCCGCCGTAGTCGAGCTCCACCAGGGAGTGCGGGTGGAACTCCTCCAGCCACCTCGCGACGTCCTCCACGTCGAAGTTCGCGGCGACGTCGCCCAGATGCCGGCGCAGCACGCTCAGCGCCCGCGCCGTGCGCCTCCTGGCCTGGGCCATGGAGGTGACGTAGATCAGGTTACGCCCGGTAGTGGTGGTCACGTCCTGTCCCGGGTTGGCGGAGCCGAGCACCAGCCAGCGCTCGTTCCCATCAAACGGCACGAACCACGATGGCGGCACATGCCACGCCGTGGTGCGGATATGCGTGCGCAACGCCGCCGAACCGGCCTGCCGCTTGTAGCGGTCGAAGTCGTCGGCCGTCTGCTCGGCGATCGCCTTGGGCACGAGATGGTCCATCAGTTTCACCGGAGTGGTGCCACGGAGCCGTGAGAACGCCAGCCACGAGCGCAAACGGGTTTGCCAGGGGCAGACATAGAGCCGGTCCTCAACGCGCCGCAGATAGGCGTTGGGGCTCTCCTGGGCGGGAACGGGTTGAGGGGGCATGCCGAGCAGGCGCATGACGGACTCGCCGTGCTCCGCATTGAGCGCGTTCGCACGACGAGGGCGGTCACGTGAGTCGGCATAGTCGGCCCACACCTTGCGCTCGGACTCGGCGAACGCGGTCAGTGGCTCATAGACACGGAGGTAGGCGGCATAGGGCAGCACGGAGGCATCGTGTCACGAAGCGAACCTGCGTGCACCGTCGAGGCTTACTACTCTGTGAGGTGATCTCCGCCGCGACGGTGCGGCGGACCGGACAGGGAGTCACTACCGTGACCGACGTCTTCGGAGCGTCTCACAAAGACGTTCACGAGCAGGTCGTCTTCTGCGCCGACGAGCAGAGCGGCCTGCGTGCCATCATCGCCATCCACAACACGGCGCTGGGCCCGGCCCTGGGTGGCACGAGGTTCTATCCCTACGAGAGCGAGTCCGCGGCCCTGGCCGACGTGCTCAACCTGGCCAAGGGCATGGCGTACAAGAACGCGCTGGCCGGCCTCGACCTGGGCGGGGGCAAGGCCGTGATCATCGGCGACCCGGCCCGCGACAAGAGCGAGGCGCTGCTGCGCGCCTACGGCAGGTTCGTCGAGTCGCTCGGCGGGCGCTACATCACCGCCTGCGACGTCGGCACCTACAGCGAGGACATGGACGTCGTCGCCCGCGAGTCGCGCTTCGTCACCGGCCGCACGACGGCGAACGGCGGGGCCGGAGACTCCTCCATCCTGACGGCGTTCGGCGTGTTCCAGGGCATGCGGGCCTCGGCCGAGCGCGTCTACGGCACGCCGTCCCTGCACGGCAGGCGGGTCGGCGTCGAGGGGGTCGGCAAGGTGGGGCACCGCCTGGTCGAGCTCCTGCGCGAGGACGGCGCCGAGGTGGTGATCTGCGACGTCGACCCCAAGGCGGTCGAGCGGGTGCGCCTGCGCCATCCCGAGGTGGACGTGGTGGCCGACGCGCGCACGCTGATGGCCTCCGACCTCGACGTCTTCGCCCCGTGCGCCCTGGGCGGCGCGCTCGACGACGAGACGGTGACTACGCTGCGCGCGAAAATCGTCTGCGGCGCGGCCAACAACCAGCTCGCCCACCCCGGCGTGGAGAAGCAACTCGCCGAGCGCGGCATCCTGTACGCGCCCGACTACGTCGTCAATTCCGGCGGTGTGATCCAGGTCGCCGACGAGATCGGCGGCTTCGACATGGAACGAGCCAGGTCGAAGGCTGCCCAGATCTACGACACGACTCTGAAGATCTTCGCGATCGCGGCCGACGAGGGCGTTCCACCCGCGGTCGCAGCAGATAGGCTGGCGGAGCGCAGAATGTCGGAAGTCGGGCGTATTCGGGCCATTTGGCTAGGGCACTGACGCCCCGCGCCCATACGGCGTACCGAGCTGGGCACAAAACAGGTACGGTAATAGGCGAACGATAGGCTGACGCCCGTAGTCAGGCGGCGTCAGTGTGTGGTGCGTTAGCGACGAGGGGTCGGGGACGACCCCACACGAGGGGGTCGAGCCAATGGGGCGCGGCCGAGCAAAGGCCAAGCAGGTCAAGGTTGCTCGCCAGCTGAAGTACAACAGCGGTGGCACGGATCTTGACCGTCTTCGCGACGAACTCGGGGTCGGAGACTCCAGCCGCAATGACGACGCCGACGACCTCAACGATGAGCTGGCGGATCGCTATGCCGATTACGCCGATGACTATGGCGCCGGAGACGACGACGATGGCCGTACGTCCGGCCGCCGTTAGCCGTTCTCCTGAGTGATGTGGCCGAGGGGCCCGGCGGCGCGCACGCCGGGAGCCTCGCTCACGCTCGTCGGGCCCCACGGGCAACCGTGGGGCTTTCGTCACGTGTGTCGGAAAGTTAGCGGTGGACGCATCACGATCACCTCTGTGATGCGTCCACTTCCGCATGCCCGGGCACGGGTGCGGGCCAGGCGTCGCCTGCGCCTGGCCCGTGGTCGTCAGCGGTAGCGGGCCTGGCCGGTGCCCGGCACGATCTCGCCCATCACCCAGGCGTCCAGGCCGCGACCGGCCAGGAGCCTGATGGCCGCGTCGGCCGCGTCGGCGGGCAGCACGGCCGCCATGCCGACGCCGAGGTTGAACGTGCGGTCCATGTCGCGCTGCGCGATCTTCCCGTAGGCCGACAGCACGCCGAAGATCGCCGGAGGCGTCCAGGACGAGCGGTCGAGCAGCGCGTCCAGGCCCGGCGGCAGCGAGCGCGCGAGGTTGCTCTCGATCCCGCCGCCGGTGATGTGCGCGTAGGCGTGCACCTCGACCGCCCTGGCCAGCTCCAGGCAGTGCAGCGAGTAGATGCGCGTCGGCTCCAGCAGCTCCTCGCCCAGCGGCCGGCCCAGCTCGGGCAGCACCGTGTCGAGCGACAGGTCGTTCTCCCGCAGCACGTGCCGCACCAGCGAGTAGCCGTTGGAGTGCACCCCCGAGGAGGCCATTCCCAGCACCACGTCGCCGGCGGCCACCCGGTCCGGCCCCAGCATGGCGGACGCCTCCACCACGCCCGTGCCGGCCCCGGCCAGGTCGTACTCGTCGGGGCCCATCGCGCCGGGGTGCTCGGCCGTCTCGCCGCCCACCAGCGCCGCCCCGGCCAGGCGGCAGCCCTCCGCCACGCCGCCGACGATCTCGGCGATGCGCTCGGGCACCACCTTGCCGCAGGCGACGTAGTCGGTCATGAACAGCGGCTCGGCCCCGCAGACCACCAGGTCGTCGAGGACCATGCCGACCAGGTCGATGCCGATCGTGTCGTGCTTGCCGTACTGCTGGGCGATCATGACCTTGGTGCCCACGCCGTCGGTGGAGGTGGCCAGCAGCGGGCGCCGGTACTTCAGCAGGGCCGAGGCGTCGAACAGGCCGGCGAAGCCGCTGGCGTCGTCGACCACCTCGGGCCGCCGCGAGCGCGCCACCTTGTCCTTCATCAGCTCGACGGCACGCTCACCCGCCTCGATGTCCACACCTGCGGCCTCGTAAGTGCTCACGCTTTGCTCTCCAACACGAACTTGCCCACGTTGTCCTGGTCGATCGGGATCGGGTACTCGCCCGTGAAGCAGGCGCGGCAGAGCCGGTCGGACGGGATAGTGGTGGCCTCGGTCAGGCCCTCCAAAGAGATGTAGCCGAGCGAGTCGGCCCCCAGCGAGGCGCGGATCTCCTCCACCGACAGCGAGCCCGCAATCAGCTCCGCCCTGGTGGCGAAGTCGATGCCGTAGAAGCACGGCCACTTCACCGGCGGCGAGGAGATGCGGACGTGCACCTCGCGCGCCCCCGCCTCGCGCAGCATCTTCACGATCGCCCGCTGCGTGTTGCCGCGCACGATCGAGTCGTCCACGACCACCAGGCGCTTGCCCTCCACGACCTCGCGCAGCGGGTTGAGCTTGAGCCTGATGCCGAGCTGCCGGATGGTCTGCGAGGGCTGGATGAACGTGCGGCCCACGTAGGAGTTCTTCACCAGGCCCTGGCCGTACGGGATGCCGCTCTCCTGGGCGTAACCCACGGCGGCCGGCGTGCCCGACTCGGGCGTGGGGATGACCAGGTCGGCCTCCACCGGGTGCTCGCGGGCCAGCACCCGGCCCACCTCGACCCGGGTGACCTGGACGCCGCGCCCGGCGATGGTGGTGTCGGGGCGGGCGAGGTAGACGTACTCGAACAGGCAGCCCTTCGGCTCCGCCAGCGCGAAGCGGCGGGACCTGACGCCCTGCTCGTCGATCGTGAGCAGCTCGCCCGGCTCGACCTCGCGCACGAACGTGGCGCCCACGATGTCGAGGGCCGCCGTCTCGGAGGCCACCACCCAGCCGCGCTCCAGCCTGCCCAGCACCAGCGGGCGGATGCCCTGCGGGTCGCGGGCCGCGTAGAGCGTCTTCTCGTTCATGAAGACCAGCGTGTACGCGCCCTTGACCTGCGGCAGCAGCTCCGCCGCCGCGTCCTCGACCGAGCGGCTGCGATCCTGCGCGAGCAGCGTGGTCAGGACCTCGGTGTCGGTGGTGGCGCGGATGGACCCCGGAGCCAGGCGCTGGGCCAGCTCCGGGGTGTTGATGAGGTTGCCGTTGTGGGCCAGCGCCAGGCCGCCCACCTCGGTGGAGCTCAGCGTGGGCTGCGCGTTCTCCCACACGCTGGACCCGGTCGTGGAGTAGCGGCAGTGACCGATCGCCAGGTGGCCGCGCAAGGTGCTGAGCACCGACTCGTCGAAGACCTGGGCGACCAGGCCCATGTCCTTGTAGACGAGAATGCGGCTGCCTTCGCTGACCGCGATGCCCGCGGACTCCTGGCCGCGGTGCTGCAACGCGTACAGCCCGTAGTAGGTGAGTTTGGAAACTTCCTCGCCCGGAGCCCAGACGCCGAAGACACCGCAGGCGTCTTTAGGTGCGCGGTCGTGGGGGTCCAGGTCATGGCCGAGCCGGCCGTCGCCCTTCAGCACATGCCTCAGTTTAGGTTGGCCGCTTCCGTGCTCGCACACCCGGGTGGAAATCAGAGGGCGTGGGCTGACCTGCCCGCATTCGAACCGTCGCGGATGATCTCTCCCGTCACGTTGTGGTTGGCCGCCGAGCCCAGGAAGACGATCAGCGCGGCCATGTCGTCGGCGGTGGAGAGCCGGCGTGACGGCGTGCGGGCCGCGAGCCGGTCGAGCACCTCCTGCGGGAACGCGCGGACGCCGGTGACCGTGAGGCCCGCGACGGCCACGTTCACGAGGATGCCGTCCTTGCCCGCCTCCCAGGCCAGGGCCCTGGCCATGCCGTGCAGGGCCATCTTCGCGGTGCCGTACGGGCCGGGGCCCGGCACGCCCTCCTCGGCGATGCCGGAGGAGACGAGCACGATGCGGCCCCACTGCCTGCGCCGCATCTCCGGCAGCACCGCCTGGATGAGCAGGGCGTTGCCGGCCACGTTGGCGTGCAGGGCCGCGGACCACTCGGCGGCCGGCACGTCCTCGAACGCCATGCTGCCCGGCTGGACCGTGCCCCAGCGGACGGCGTTCGCGACGAGGGCGTCCACCGGGCCGGCCTGCGCCACGGCGGGCGCGATCGTGCTGTGGTCCTCCAGGTCGAGATGGACGGCCGCGCCGCGGACGCCCTCCTTCTCGACGCGCTCGACGATCTCGGCGGCGCGGTCGGCGCCCTGGTTGTAGGTGATCGTGACGTCCGCGCCCGTTCTGGCGTAGGCGAGGGCGGTGGCGGCGCCGATGCCGGACGAGCCGCCGGTGACGAGTACATGCATGAAGGGCTCCCTAGAATTAGCCGACTAATTAGCCAGCTAACTGGGAGAGGCGCTTGTCTGGCAAGGGTGTTTCGCCGCCAGTGAACTCAGCTCTGCTCGACTCGGAGGAGCTTGGTCAGCAGCTCGCGCTCCTCCTGCGTGAAACCGCGCTGGAGGTCCGCGTCGAGCTCGCGCCAGATCGCCTCCACCGGCTCGCGCAGCGCCTTGCCCGCGTCGGTCAGGTACACGCGGCCGATCCGCGGGCGGTCGGGGTCGGGGGCGCGGTAGACGAAGCCCACGCGCTCCAGACGCTGCAGGGTCTTCGTGACCGTCGGCGGCTCGACGCCCAGCCGGGCGATCAGCTCGCCCTGCGTGAGGCCGTCCTCGCGCCACAGCTGGTTGAGCAGCAGCTCCTGGCCCACGTGCAGGCCCAGCGGGACCAGCGCGGCGGCGAGCTGGTTGCGGTGAGCCTTCATGAGCTTGATGAGCGCGTACGTCAGGGTCTCGTCCAGCATGCACTCATCTTGCCTCCCGCCTGGTGCTTTGGCGCATGGTGACCCAAGGATGAGCGGCCTCTTACCGTGTCGCGTGGTTTAGCCGACGGCTTCCGCGAAAGGGTGAAGTATCCGGCATGCAGACCCTCGGGAGACGCAGACGTGACCACACCTGAGGACCCGAACGAGCCCCGCGAGAACCCGAACGAGCCTCGCGAAGGACGGCGCCCGGGCGAGGACCGCCCCCAGGATGGCCGCTCCTCAGAGGACCGCCCCGAGGAGGGCCGCTCCTCAGAGGACCGCCCCCAGGTGGGCCGGCCTGAGAGCGCGCCGCCGCAGCACGAGCCCGAGTGGTGGAGCGAAGGCACGATGCCGGAGGACGAGCGGCCGCCCGCGCTCCGGCCCTACGAGCCCTATGCGGGCGGGCCGACGGGCGGGGACGAGACGCCGGAGGAGTGGTCCTCCGGCGGCCCTCCGGGCGCCGGCCCCACGGGCGGCGCCGCCGTACCGGAGCCTCAGCCCACGCCCCCACCTGGGCCTACGCCTGCGCCTCAGCCTGCGCCCGAGCCTCCGCGTGAGCCGGGGGATGAGCCGATCGCGCCCGTTCCGCCGGTGGTGCCGCGGCCCGACGTGCCGCCGACGCACGAGCCCAGGCCGGCCGGCGAGCCGTCCCATCCCGACCTGCCGACCTCGCCGGAGACGCCGCAGCCCACCGGAGGCGACGCCGAGGCGACCCAGGTGTACCCGATCCCCGGCGCCACCCCGTCCTATCCGGGCTGGGGCGGGCAGCCGCAGGAGGAGCCGCCCGCCAGGCAGGCGCCCTCCCGCTACGAGCAGAGCGACCAGCCGGAGCAGCCGCACTTCGCGCCGCCCGGGGCGGGCACGCCGGCGGGGGAGAGCACCCCGTCCAGGCAGCAGCCGCCCTCGACCGGGGAGAGCACCCCGTCCTGGCAGCAGCCGCCCTCGACCGGGGAGGGCGCCTCCTCCGGGGAGAGCGCCACGCCCTGGCAGTCGCCCTCGACCGGGGAAGGTGCCTCGTTCGCGCAGGGCGGGGCGTCCGGTGGGAGCGCGGGCGGGTCGTCCGAGGAGGGGGTGGCGCCCTGGGAGAGCACGCCGCCCGGAGGGACGCGGGTCCCCGGAGGGGGCGCGGTGCCGCAGGGCGGTCAGGCGGGCGCGTCCGGGGGTGGACCCGCGGAAGGACAGGAGCAGGATCCGTCCGTGCCGGGCACGACGCCCTCCAGCCCGTACGGCGGCCCGCCCGGCTATCCGCCGCCCCCGCCCCCGGGAGCCCCGTACGGCGCCCCGCCCGGCCAGTACGGCCAGCCCGGCCGGCCAGGAGAGCAGGGCGGCGCGTACGGCCAGCCCCAGTACGGCGGCCAGTACGGCGGAGAGTACGGCGGCCAGTACGGGCAGTACGGTCAGTACGAGCAGGCGAGGCCGGGCAGCGGCCTGGCCACGGCCTCGCTGGTGCTGGGCGTGGCCAGCCCTTTCCTGGTGTTCGTCTGCTTCACGGGCCTGATCACCGCGATCCTGTCGATCGTGTTCGGCTGGGTGGCGCTGGTGAAGCGGGCGGGCAAGGGCCGCGCCATCGCCGGCATCGTGATCAGTGTCCTGTCGCTGATCCTGTTCGCGATCGTGGCGATCTGGTTCTGGAACGTGGTGCAGGAGTGCGCGCACCTGCCGGGCCAGCTGGCGGACCGCTGCTTCGAGAGCAAGTTCCCCTGGATGAGCGGCACCCGCTAAAGCGGCAAATATCCGGACAAGTCGGCTCGGGCGCCACTCGCTGACACGGCCCCTTTGGCCATGGCCTCGTCCCAGGTCAGCCGCCCGAGCGCGAGCTCGATCCACGTCCGCCCGTCCATCTCGACCACGTTCGGCGGCGTGCCGCGCGTGTGCCGCGGCCCCTCGATGGCCTGCACGGCCGCGTACGGTGGCACCCGCACCTCGACGGTGCGCCCGGGCGCCGCGCTCGCCAGCTTGTCCAGCAGGTGACGGACGGCCATCCGCCCGGCGTCGCGCTCGGGCTGGAGCCCGCGCTCGTAGGCGGCCAGCACGGCGGCCACGAGCGCGTCGGGCAGCGCGGCGGCGGGCCCGTCGTAGGCGGGCTCGTCGAGCGCGACGAGCTGCCCGTCGAGGGCCGCTCTCAGCTTCTCCTGATCCATTTTGCGTGGTGGCACCCGGCCATTGTCTCGCGGGAAGCGTTCATCAAGACGGAGGTCGTCGTTCACCTGCGGTTTCGACGGCGACCGTAGCCTCCCGGCGGGTACAACCGCGCACTTATCTGGAGGACCTGTGGCGAACCCCAACGCGGGGCGGCGGCTGCTGCCGTTGCTTTCCACCCCGCACAAAGGTGGCCGATCCGCGCTGACCTGTCAGTTCCGCTGCGGCAACGCGTGCGCGCATGACGTGGCCAACACCACCGGCAACGCCTACTTCGGCGACGTGGTGAAGGAGGCGCTGTCGCGGCGCGGTGTGCTGCGCGCCGGGGCGCTCGGCGCCGTCGTGGTGGGCGCGGGCGTGGCGGGGGCCGTGCCGGCGCTGGCCGACGAGCCCGGGGTGAGCGCCGCCGGGCACGGGTGGGGCGGCGGCGACAGTGACATCAGGTTCACCGCCGTGCGGCCGAACAAGGACGACAAGCTCACCATCCCGGACGGCTACCAGTCCTCCGTGGTCGTCCGGTGGGGTGACCCGGTGCTGCCGGACGCGCCGGCGTTCGACTTCGACAACCAGACCGCCGACGCCCAGAGCAAGCAGTTCGGCTACAACTGCGACTACGTGACGGTCTTCCCCATGGGCCGGGACCGGGCGCTGATGTGGGTCAACCACGAGTACACCGACGAGAGCCTGATGTTCCGCGGTTACACCGGTGGCGCGGCGGCGACCGAGGAGCAGATCAGGATCGGGCTGGCCGCGCACGGCGGGTCCGTCGTGGAGATCGAGCGGGCGGGCAGGACCGGCGAGTGGAAGCTGGTCACCAAGGGCCGCCGCCGCTACAACCGCCGCATCACCGCGCAGACGCCGATGCGGTTCTCCGGCCCCGCCGCCGGGAGCGACCTGCTGAAGACGGCCGCCGACCCCAAGGGCACCACGCCGGTCGGCATGCTGAACAACTGCTCGGGCGGCACCACCCCGTGGGGCACGGTGCTGACCACCGAGGAGAACTTCAACCAGTACTTCGTCAACGCCGACAAGGTGCCCGCGGCGCAGCAGCCGTACATCTCGCGCTACTCGATCACCACCGGCACCCCGTCGTCGAGCCGCCGCTTCGACCGCGTCGAGGAGCGCTTCGACCTGGCCAAGCACCCGAACGAGGCCAACCGGTTCGGGTGGATCGTGGAGATCGACCCGTTCGACCCCGACTCGACGCCGGTCAAGCGCACCGCGCTCGGCCGCTTCGCGCACGAGGCCGCGACGACGACGCTGGCCCGCGACGGCCGCCTGGTCGTCTACATGGGTGACGACGGCCGCTTCGAGTACATCTACAAGTTCGTCTCGAAGAACCGCTACATCCCGGGATTCGACCGGCACAACCGGGCGCTGCTGGACGAGGGCACCCTGTACGTGGCCAAGTTCACCGGCGACAGCCCGGCGAGCGAGATCGACGGCTCCGGCAAGCTGCCTTCCGACGGCCTGTTCGACGGCTCGGGCGAGTGGATCCCGCTGGTCTCGGGCGACAGGTCGTACGTGGACGGCATGTCCGCCCAGGAGGTGCTGGTCTACACCCGTACGGCCGCCGACAAGGTGGGCGCGACGAAGATGGACCGTCCCGAGGACATCGAGCGCAACCCGGTCACCGGCGGCGTCTACGTGGCGCTGACCAACAACAGCAACCGCACCGCGGCCCAGGTGGACGAGGCAAACCCGCGCCCCTTCAACAAGCACGGCCACGTGCTGGAGATCGTGGAGCGGCGCAACGACGCGGGCGGCCGGACGTTCGCCTGGTCGCTCCCGCTGGTCTGCGGCGACCCGAACGACGCCTCGACGTACTTCGCCGGCTTCGACAAGACCAAGGTCTCGCCGATCTCCTGCCCGGACAACGTGACGTTCGACAAGGACGGCAACCTCTGGATCTCCACGGACGGCAACGCGCTGGGCATGAACGACGGCCTGTTCGTGATGCCGGTCAAGGGCAGGGAGCGCGGTTACGTGCGCCAGTTCCTGACCGTGCCGGTCGGCGCGGAGACCTGCGGCCCGCTCGTCTCGGACGACCAGCGCAGCGTGTTCGTGGCGGTGCAGCACCCGGGCGAGACGGACGGCGCGAGCCCGGACGCCCCGAGCAGCCGCTGGCCCGACGGCGAGGGCAGCCAGCCGCGCCCGTCGGTGGCGGTGGTCTGGCACGCGCAGGGCAAGAAGATCGGGGCTTGACCTCGACTTAACTTGAGGTCGTAGCGTCCATGCCATGAGCATGGAAGTGACGGCCTGGCACCAGCTGTACTCGATGAACAACCGGCCCGAGCGTCGCTCTGTCTCCAGGGCGACGCTCCGGCGTATCGGCGCGTTCGCGCGCCCGCACCGCCGCAAGCTGACGCTGTTCCTGCTGCTGAGCGTGGTGACGGCGGGCCTGGCGGTGGGGGCGCCGCTGCTGGCGGGCCGGGTGGTGGACGCCATCTTCTCCGGCGAGCCGCTCGGCGTGGTCGTCACGGTGGCGCTGGCGATCGCGGGCCTGGCGATCGCGGAGGCGGGCCTCGGCCTGGTGAACCGGTGGTTGTCGGCGAGCCTGGGCGAGGACCTCATCCTCGATCTGCGTACGGCCGTCTTCGACCACGTGCAGCGGATGCCGGTCGCGTTCTTCATGCGCACCCGCACCGGCGCCCTGGTCAGCCGGCTGAACAACGACGTGATCGGCGCGCAGCGGGCCTTCACCGACACGCTGTCCGGCGTGGCGGGCAACATCGTGACGCTGGCGCTCACGCTCGTCGCGATGGTCGGCATCTCCTGGCAGATCACGCTGCTGGCGCTGCTGCTCCTGCCCGTGTTCGTGCTGCCGGCCCGGCGGATGGGCACCAGGATCGCCCGGCTGCGGCGCGAGGCGGCCGACCACAACGCGGCCATGGGCACCCAGATGACCGAGCGGTTCTCGGCGCCGGGCGCGACGCTGGTCAAGCTGTTCGGCCGGCCGGCGCACGAGTCGGCCGAGTTCGCCCGCCGGGCCCGCCGCGTCCGCGACATCGGGGTGCGCTCGGCCATGACCCAGTCGGCGTTCGTCACCGCGCTGACGCTGGTCTCGGCGCTGGCGCTGGCCCTGGTGTACGGGCTCGGCGGCTTCTACGCCCTGGCCGGGCAGCTCGCGCCCGGCGCGCTGGTGTCGATGGCCATGCTGCTGACCCGCCTCTACGCGCCCCTGACCGCGCTGGCCAGCGCCCGCGTGGATGTGATGAGCGCGGTCGTCAGCTTCGAGCGCGTCTTCGAGGTGCTCGACCTCAAGCCGCTCATCCAGGACAAGCCGGACGCCCGGGAGGTGCCGGATGGCCCGGTGTCGGTCGAGTTCGACGACGTGCGCTTCGCCTACCCGTCGGCCGACAAGGTCTCGCTGGCCTCGCTGGAGGAGGTCGCCACGCTCGACACGCGCGGCGGCGTCGAGGTGCTGCACGGTGTCTCGTTCCGGGCCGAGCCGGGGCAGATGGTGGCGCTGGTGGGCTCGTCCGGGGCGGGCAAGTCCACGATCGCGCAGCTCCTGCCCCGCCTGTACGACGTCGACTCCGGCGCCGTCCGGCTGGGCGGCGTGGACGTGCGCGATCTGAGCGCGGACAGCATCCGCGACACGCTCGGCATGGTCACCCAGGACGGCCACCTCTTCCACGACACGATCCGCGCCAACCTGCTGCTGGCCAGGCCGGAGGCGGACGAGGCGGAGATCTGGGACGCGCTCACCCGCGCCCGCCTGGCCGACCTCATCAGGTCGCTGCCCGACGGGCTGGACACGATGGTGGGCGAGCGCGGCTACCGGCTGTCGGGCGGCGAGCGCCAGCGGCTGACGATCGCCCGCCTCCTGCTGGCCAGGCCGCGCGTGGTCATCCTGGACGAGGCCACCGCGGCGCTCGACTCGACCTCGGAGGCGGCCGTGCAGGCGGCGCTGGGGGAGGCGCTGGAAGGCAGGACCGCCGTGGTGATCGCGCACCGGCTGTCCACCGTCCGCGCCGCCGACCTGATCCTGGTGATCGAGGACGGCCGGATCGTCGAGCGCGGCACGCACGCGCAGCTGCTCGCCGCCGGGGGCCGCTACGAGGAGCTGTACCGCACTCAGTTCGAGGACCCGACGGTCTCCGGGGTGGCAGCGGCCTGAGGCTCCTCGGGCGGGGCCGGCTGGGGGCGCAGCGACCAGAGCGCGACCGGGATCGCCGCCAGCACCACGACCGCCGCGACGACCAGCGTGAACCGGTAGCCGTCGAGGAAGGCGGGCAGCGGCGGCAGGCCGCTCGCGTTCTGCGTGGCGGTCAGCAGCGCCCCCAGCACGGTGATGCCGAGCAGCCCGAACACCTCGCGGGAGACGTTGAGCACGCCCGAGGCCACGCCTGAGCGGCCCTTGGGCATGCCGTTGAGGACGGCGGCGGTCAGGGGGACGAGCAGGCCGCCGCCGAGGCCGTACAGGATGAACCAGGGCGCGACGTCGGCGAAGTCGCCGTCGGCGCCGACGCGGGAGAGCAGGAAGATCGCGCTGCCCATGAGCGCCATCCCGAGCGCGACCGTGCGGCCGATGCCGAGCCGGGCGCTGACCTGCTGCGACAGCAGTGCCACGACGCCCATGACCAGGGCCATCGGCACGAACGAGGCGCCGGCCTGGGTGGGGCTGAAGCCGAGCACGTTCTGCAGCCACAGGGCGCTGAAGAAGTAGATCCCGAACACGCCGAACGACCAGATGCCGCTGGTCAGCATGCCGCCGGTGAAGACGCGCGAGCGGAACAGGGAGATCGCGATCATCGGCTCGGCCGCGCGCGACTCGACCGCCACGAACGCGGCGACGGCCGCCGCTGACCCGCCGAACGCGGCCAGGATGGGCGCCGAGGTCCAGCCGAGCGTCTCGCCCTCGATGAGCGCGAACGTCAGCGCGAACAGCGCGAGCGCCGACAGGGCCAGGCCGGGCAGGTCGAGGCTGTGCCGCACCCGCCGGGCGGCGGCGGGCAGGGCCCGGATCGCGATGCCGGCCGTGACGAGCCCGAGCGGGACGTTGATCAGGTAGATCCAGCCCCAGTGCAGGTGCTCGCTGATGAAGCCGCCCAGGGCGGGCCCGAGCGCCATGGACAGCGCGCCGGCGGTGCTCCAGATGCCCACGGCCCGGCCGCGCTCGGCGGGGTCGGGGAAGATCTGGCCGATCAACGCGAGCGTGGTGGGCGTCAGCAACGCGGCGCCGACGCCCTGCGCGGCACGCGCGGCGATCAGCGCTCCGCCCGAGGTGGCCAGCCCGGCCGCGAGCGAGGCCAGCGTGAAGACGGCCAGCCCGCCGAGAAAGACCCGGCGGGCGCCGAGCACGTCCGCGAGCCGCCCGCCGGCCAGCATGAGGCCGGCGAAGACCAGGATGTACGAGCTCACGATCCACTCCAGGCCGGAGATCGTCAGCCCCAGCTCCCGCTGGATCGTCGGCAAGGCGACATTTCCCACGTTGTTATCGAGATAGGTCATGAACGTGCCCAAGGTCACGGCGACCAGTGCCCACCACCGCATGGCGGTTCCTCCTATACAGCGTACTTGTACGCCGTATAGTTCAACTTGTACGGCGTATAGTTGTCAACCGTGATGGGAAAACTGACCGCTCAGGCGATCGCGGAGCGCGCCCTGGAGATCGGCGACACCGAGGGCATCGACGCCGTGACCATCCGCCGCCTGGCGACCGACCTCGGCGTCACCCCGATGGCCCTCTACTGGCACTTCAAGAACAAGGAACAACTGCTCATCGGCATGGCCGACCACCTCATCGGCGGCTTCGCCCCCAAGCCCGCCGACGACCGCCCCTGGCAGGCCCAGCTCCGCGACCTGACCGAGGGCCTGATCAGGGCGCTGCGCAGGCACCCCTGCGCCAGGAACGTGCTGGAGCAGATCGACCCCGTCGCCGTGCCGAACTTCCTGGCCGTCTGGAACCACGCGCTCGGGCTGGCCCGCGCCGCCGGGTTCGGCGTGGACGAGAGCTGCCTGATCACCAAGTACCTGCTGCAGAGCGCCATCGCCATCGCCGACGCCCCCGTCCACGGGCAGGCCGAGCCCGACCGCGAGACCCGCGTCAGGGCCAAGATGGTCGGGCTGCAGTCACTGCCCGTGGAGACGTACCCGTACCTGGTGGAGATGGCCCGCCCGCTGGTGGGAGGCACGGACCCGGTGCTGTACGACACGTTCGGGGTCGATCTCGTACTGGGCGGCATCGAGGCGCTCGCCGCCCGGCGTTAGAGTCCAGACCATGCCCTTCGAGCTGATCTGCGAGATCGAACCCCCCACCAAGCCCGATCTGAAGCACGTACGGCACCAGATCGGCACCCTCAGCAAGATCGCCCACGCGTTCCTCATCCCCGACAACCACATCGGCCGCGCCACCGTCTCCAGCGTGGCCGTGGCCCACGAGGTCGAGGCGATGGGCGGGCGCGGCATCGCCTGCCTCAACTCGCGCGACCGCAACCTGCTCGGCTTCCGCCGCGACCTGCTGACGGCGGCGGCGTACGGGGTCGACCAGTTCCTGTTCGTCTACGGCGACAAGCCCACGAGCGGCAACCGGACCGGCGACCTGAACGTGCGCTCCATGATCGAGGAGGCGCGCGCCTTCTCAGCCGACTTCCGCGTGGGGGCCGCCGCCGGGCTGCGCCCGCTGCCCGCGTGGAAGCGCACGGCCGACTTCCTGTTCTCCCAGGTCAGCTTCTCGGTGGAGCAGCAGCTGCGCTGGCGCGAGGCGCACCCGGTCGACGTGCCCGTCTACGCCGGCGTCATGGTGCTGGCCAGCGAGCGGCACGCCCGCACCCTGGCCGCCGCCATCCCCGACATCGCGCTGCCGGAGGAGCTGATCGCAAAGGTGGCCGCCGACCGCATGGCGGGCGTGGAGGCGGCCTGCGAGCAGGTCCTCGCCCTGCGCGACAGCGGCGCCTTCGCCGGCGTCCACCTGGTGCCGGTCGCCCGCTACCGCGACGTCGAATCCCGCCTGGCCGGCGCGCTCTGAGGCGTGCTCTGAGGCTGCCGGGCCAGGGCCGCCAGCACGGCGCCGAGGAGGGCGACCCCGAACAGCACCGCGTACGCCCGCTGGAACCCGTCCATGAGCCGGCCCACCGCCACCGGTGACAGCGTGGACAGGGTTCCGGCGTACACCTGGGCCCGCACCTGCGGCCCCACCGAGGCGGTCAGGACGCTGAGCGACAGGCCGACGCTGATGACGATGCCCACGTTCATCACCATGACGCGGAAGCCGTTGACCACCCCCAGGCTGCCGGCCGGCAGCGCCCGCATGACCTGGGTGGTGTTGCCGGTCAGGAACGTGCCGCTGCCGCAGCCGGCCACGAACAGGCCGATCCCGATCACCCAGTACGGCGTGCCGGGGTCGGCCGTGAGCATCAGCGTGCCGAGCCCGGCCGCGCTCATCACCGCGCCGCCGATCGACAGCGCGTACGGCGAGATGCGCTGCCCCAGCAGCCCCACGATGGGCGAGGCCAGCCCGATCCCGACCGGCACGGGCAGCACGCTGAGCCCGGCCGTGAAGGCGTCCACGCCCCGGGCGGCCTGGAAGTACAGCGCCACGACGAGGATCAGCGCGGAACGGGCGAGGGCGTTGCAGAACGAGGCGAGGTTCGCGCAGGTCAGCAGCCGCCCGCCGAACAGCCGCAGGTCCAGCACGGGGTTCGGGGCGCGCCGCTCGGCGAGCACGATCAGCGGCACCAGCACCACGAACAGGCCGGCCCCGGCCAGCACCACGGGGCTCGCCGGTCCGCTGGACCCGGCCGTGGACAGCGCCAGCAGCAGCGCCGACAGCGCCGCGAACACCAGCACGTTGCCCAGAGCGTCCACGGGCTCCTTGGGCCGCCTGGGCATCTTGCGTAAGATCGCCGCGCCGACGCCGAGCGCGAGCAGGCCGGCGGGCACGTTCACCCAGAAGATCCACTGCCAGCCGGCGGTCTCCGCGATCAGGCCGCCGAGCGTGGGCCCGGCGAGCTGGGCCACCGAGAGCGTGCCGATGTAGACGCCCATGCCTTGGCTGAGCCGTTCGGGAGGGAACGCGTCGGTGATGATCACGGTGCCGTTCGCGAGGATCATGGCGGCGCCGATCGCCTGCAGCACCCGCATCGCGATCAGGAACCACACGCCCGGCGACAGCCCGGCCAGCAGCGAGGCCACGGTGAACAGCGCGAACCCCGCGAGGTACACCTCCCGCCTGCCGAGCAGGTCGGCCACCCGGCCGAACAGCACCAGGCTCGCGGTGTTGACCAGCAGGAACGACAGCAGGATCCAGCCAGACTCCAGCGCGTCGGCGCGGAAGTGCCGCACCACGGCCGGCAGCGCGACGTTCAGCGTGCTGCCGGCGATGCCGATGAGGACGAGGCCCAGGCTGGTGACCGCGCACACCCGCCAGGCGTAGCGCATGCGTGTGCCGTCTTGGGGGGTGACCGCGACCATGCCCTCCACTATGACGTACGACGTACGTCCGGTTTGGTACCAGGGGCCCCGAACGTCACCTGGCGCGCTTGCGCAACCCTTCGAGGTCGTGGATCACCACGCGCCGCCGGCCCGTCTCGATCAGGCCCCGGTCGCGCAGCGTGCGCAGCGCCTTGCTGACCGCCTCCCGGGAGGCGCCGGTCCAGCCGGCCAGCTCGTCCTGCGACAGGGGCAGGGCCACCCGGACGCCGCTGTTGGTCTTCTCGCCGTACCGGTCGGCCAGCTCCAGCAGCCGCGTCGCCACCCGGCCGGTGGTGTCGAAGGCGCCGTACTCGATGCGCTTGCGGTCGGAGTCGCGCAGCTTGCCGCTGATGAGCTGCATGAGCAGGACGGCGATGCGCCCGTGGGACTCCAGGAACGAGATGAAGTCGCGCACCACGATCCCGGAGATCGGCTCCAGCGCCGTCACGGTGGTCGAGCGGGGCGAGCCGTCGATGGCCGACAGCTCGCCGAGCAGCGCGCCGGGCCCGCGCACGGCCAGCACCACCTCGGTGCCGCTGCTGGTGTGCGAGGAGCACTTGACCCGGCCGTCCAGCAGCACGAGCACCCAGTCGGACGTGTCGCCCTCGGTCATGATGGTCGTGCCCCGGTCCCAGCGCCGCAGCCGGCCGGCCGAGCGCAGATCCTCGACCTCCTCGGCCGTGAGCATGGTGAGGAACTCTCCGGGCTCTGCATCCATGCGCCCGATTATGTCGGCACACGAACCGACTTACTACGCCAATCCCTCAAGAACGTAGGCCGTGACGAGCTCCTCCTTGCCCTTGAGGTTGAGCGCTCCCAGCGACTTCACCTTCGCATCGTCGCCCAGTTGCTGGTACGTCGTCTCGCCGATCACCACCGTGCCCGGCTCGGCCAGGGCCTGGAGCCGGGCGGCCACGTTCACGGCATCGCCCATGGCGTTGAAGCCGCGCAGCTCGGGGCTGCCGATGTTGCCGACCAGCGCGGGCCCCGTGTTGACGCCCACCCGGAACGTCGGCCACTCCACCGTGTCGACCTTCCAGGCCATCTCCTCGGCGATCTCGGCGGCGGCCTGCTGCATCTGCAGCGCCGCCCGGCACGCCTGGCGCGCGTGCCCGGTCTGCGTCGCCGGAGCGTTGAACAGCGCCAGCAGCGCGTCACCCACGAACTGCACGATCGTGCCGCCGTTGTTGAGTATGCAGGGCACGGCGGCCGTGTGGTAGCGGTTGAGCATCTCGACGATCTCGCCCGGGGTCACCTTCTCCGAGAACGTGGTGAAGCCCTTGAGGTCGGCGAACAGCGCCGTCAGCTCCTTGAGCTGGCCGCCCAGCTCCGCCTGCGCCGGGTCGGCGAGCAGCGCGTGCGCCACGTCCGGCGACATGTACTGGTGGAAGAGCGTGTGCAGCTCCTGGTAGAGGCGGGCGTTCTCCAGCGAGATCGACAGCTGGCCGGCCAGGGTGGCGGCCAGCGCCTCGTCCTGGCTGGTGCGCCCGACCGGCACCTCCAGCACGCCCGCCAGGTTGCCCTTGACGGTCAGGGGGAAGGCCAGGAGCTGGTCGCGCCGGATCGGGTTGCCGTCGGTGAACGCGTAGTCGCGCGAGCCGATCTGCGTGCGGCCCTCCGAGACCAGGGCGATCTTGACGTCCCCGTACGCCTGCCGCACCCGCTCCAGCGACACCGTCAGCAGCTCGCTCTCCGGCAGCCCCACCTTGGTCTGCGCGCTCACCGCCACCAGCGCGGCCAGCCGCTCCGACAGCTCCCGCTCGTTGGCCAGCGCCTCGCCCGCCCGGTCGAGCACCGCCGCCTGGCCCTCGTTGAGCCGGAACTTGCCCGACAGCCGGGCCGCCGCCAGCGGCTCGCCCCGGCGTACGTGCTCGACCAGCTCCTCCAGCGCCTCGTCGTAGTCGCGCTGGATGCGCCGCACCGTCGCCGCGAGGGCCACCGAGTCGAACAGGCCGGCGCTCGACCCCTCCCGCCTGAACTGCAGGTACGAGCTGTAGGCGACGAAGACGAAGGCGAGCGTGAGCAGGATGTGCCACTCCCACCACGACAGGTGCCAGTTGAGCTGCGACATGCCCGCGACCATCGACTCGGCCAGCAGCGCGTACGCGGTGATCAGGCTGATCAGCATGGCCGCCGGGCGCCGCCGGTGCAGCAGGAACATCATGACGCTGGCCGCCGCGTACAGCAGCAGGCCCGGCACCGACCCCCACATCATCCAGTCCATCGGCGAGACCATGGGCGGCTCGCTGAGCGGCGTCAGGCCGGGCACCAGCGACACGACGCCCCAGAGCGCCATGAACCCGAGCAGCGCCCCCCTGATGAAGTGCTGCGCCCCGAGCACCGCCGCGGCCGCCTTCTCCTGGAGCGGCAGCGCCGAGACGAACGCGAACGCCGCCGCGATCGACAGCCCCACCTGCTGGCCGATGTCGAACCCGACCGAGCCGGTGGGCAGGATCACCTTTGGTGTGGCCAGCCCGTGCAGGAAGAAGAACCCGGCGCTGCTCAGGAAGACCATGGAGACGAGGAACAGGCGGGCGTCCTGCCGCCGCCTGGAGGCCTCGCTGATGAGGACGCCGAGCACCACGTTCACGCCGGCCACCAGGAGGATCAGCCAGAAGTGGCTGGCGTTGTGCTGCCAGAAGATGTTGATGTGCGGCTGGGCCAGCAGGAGCCAGAGGCCGAGCAGGGGCAGGATCAGGTGGATGGCCCAGACCACGCCGCGTACGGGCTGGGTGGCCGGGGGGAGGTAGGGCGTGGGGCCGCGCGTTGGCACAGACCGATTATCCACGGGAGATCGGTGTCGCCAATGCGTCCTTTTACTCACCCGAGTCGGAGACAATCGGTCAATCTGGTCAGTAACCCTCCGTTTCGTGACATACACGTTATGTAGCCGCTGTCATCCATTGGAACGGTCGAAGCGTGAATCTCATGCACAACATGAGCACCACTCGTTCCCCTGGAAGGAAAGCCGTGGCTATCAAGGTTCGTGGCGGGCGCACGATCACGCTCGCCGCCGTCGGGGCGCTGGCCGCCTCGCTGCTCACCGTCGGTGGCGTCGCCACCGCCTCCTCCGCCGCCTCCGAGGTGCACGCCTGCGTGCACAAGAAGACGCGGTACGCCCGCATCGTCAACCCGACGACGAAGTGCAGGAAGACGGAGGAGCGGATCCTGATCGGCGGCTCCTCCACCTCGACGACCACCGTCCAGCAGGGCGAGCAGGGCCGCCAGGGCGAGCGCGGCCCGGCCGGCCCCCAGGGCAAGCCCGGCATCCAGGGCCCCAAGGGCGAGACCGGCCCGGTCGGCCCGCAGGGCAAGCAGGGCGAGCCCGGCCCGCAGGGCCCGAAGGGCGCCGACGGCAAGGACGGCCTGCCCGGCAAGGACGGCAAGGACGGCGCGACCGGCCCGCGCGGCCCCCAGGGTCCTCAGGGGCCGAAGGGCAACACCGGCCCGCGCGGACCGCAGGGCCCGAAGGGTGAGCCCGGCTCCGGCGCCACCTACACCACGCAGATCATCAAGGAGTTCGTCAGCGGCACCGGCACCGAGACCGTGAGCTGCGCCAACGGCGTGGCCACGGGCGGCGGCTACTCGTTCGGCACGCTCAAGAACGCCGTCGTCACCGCCAGCTACCCCTCGGGCACCTCCAGCTGGACGGTCACGGTGGTCAAGGACGACAACGGCCGCGGCAACGACGACGACAAGAAGGGCGCCACCCCGACCGGCACTCCCGCCCCGTCCGAGCAGAACACGGAATCCTTGACCCACGGCAACAACGGCGCCAGCGTCAGTGGCGACATCTACGTCGTCTGCCTCAAGAAGGCGTAAGAACGAACAAGGGCCGGCACGGAATCCCGTACCGGCCCTTGAAAGGAACGTCAGCCGAACAGCGCGGGCAGCGCCGCTGTGTGCGTCTCCCGCAGCTCCTCCACCGAAACCTCGAACACGCCCTTGACGACCAGCGAAGCCCCGCCGGTCACCCCGAGCCCGTAGCACGGCACGTCGTGCCGCCCGCACAGCGAGGCGAACTCGTCGTAAGCCTCGGGCCGCACGACGACGAGCGCCCGCGCGGCCGATTCGCTGAACAGGTCGGTGAACGCGTCGCCGGTCAGCTCGATCTCGGCCCCGACCCCCTTGGCCAGGCAGGACTCGGCCAGGGCGATGGCCAGGCCGCCGTCGGACAGGTCGTGCGAGCCCTCCAGCAGCCCGCGGCGGGCCGCCTCGACGAGCACGGTGGCCAGGGCCTGCTCGGCCTCCAGGTCCGCGTGCGGCGGCAGCCCGCCGAGGTGGTGGTGCTCGACGTGCGCCCATTCGGAGCCGCCGAACTCGGCGCCGGTGTCGCCGAGCAGCACGACCCGCAGCCCCTCGCCGGTGAACCCGGTCGGCACCCGCTTGGCGACGTCGTCGATGACGCCGAGCACGCCCACGACGGGCGTCGGGTGGATGGCGGTGGAGCCGGTCTGGTTGTAGAAGGAGACGTTGCCGCCGGTGACGGGTACCCCGAGCGCCTTGCAGGCGTCGGCCAGGCCGCGGGTGGCCTCGGCGAACTGCCACATGACCTCGGGGTCCTCGGGGGAGCCGAAGTTGAGGCAGTTGGTGACGGCCAGCGGCTTGGCGCCGGTGACGGCCACGTTGCGGTACGCCTCGGCGAGCGCGAGCTGCGCGCCCGCGTACGGGTCGAGCTTGGCGTAGCGGCCGTTGCCGTCGGTGGACAGCGCGATGCCCCGCGTGGTGGGCTCGGCGCCCTCGATGGCCTCGGAGATGCGCAGCATGCCCGCGTCGGCCGGCTGGGCCAGCACGGTGTTGGAGCGCACGTACCGGTCGTACTGGTCGGTCACCCACGCCTTGGAGGCGAGGTTGGGCGAGCCGAGCAGCTTGAGCAGGGTGGCGCGCAGGTCGGCGGGCCGCTCCAGGCGGTCGGGCGTGTCGGCGTTGAGCGCGGCCTGGCCGGCGGGCTCGTGGAAGGGCCGCTCGTAGACGGGGCCGTCGTCGGCGGCGGTGCCCGGCGGGATGTCCACGATGACCTCGCCGTCCCAGGTCATGACGAGGCGGCCGGTGTCGGTGACCTCGCCGATGACGGTGGCGGGTACGTCCCACTTGGCGCAGATCGCCATGAACGCGGGGATGTCGCCGGGCCGGACGACCGCCATCATCCGCTCCTGCGACTCGCTCATGAGGATCTCCTCGGGCCTGAGCGAGGGGTCGCGCAGCGGGACCAGGTTGAGGTCGACGGTCATGCCGCCGGTGCCCTTGGCGGCCAGCTCGGTGGTGGCGCAGGAGACGCCGGCCGCGCCGAGGTCCTGGATGCCGACGACGACGTCGGCCGCGTACAGCTCCAGGCAGCACTCGATGAGCAGCTTCTCCATGAACGGGTCGCCCACCTGCACGGCGGGCCGCTTGGCCTGCGACTCGTCCTCGAACGTGGCGCTGGCCAGCACGGAGGCGCCGCCGATGCCGTCGGGGCCGGTGGACGCGCCGAACAGCACGACCTTGTTGCCGGGGCCGGGGGCGGTGGCGAGCTTGATCTGGTCTTTGCGCAGCAGGCCCACGCACAGGGCGTTGACCAGCGGGTTGCCGAGGTAGCAGGGGTCGAAGACGACCTCGCCGCCGATGTTGGGCAGGCCGAGGCAGTTGCCGTAGCTGCTGATGCCCTCGACCACGCCGGGCAGCACGCGGCGGGTGTCGACGGCGTCGGCGGCGCCGAAGCGCAGCGCGTCCATGACGGCGATCGGGCGGGCGCCCATCGACATGATGTCGCGCACGATCCCGCCGACGCCGGTGGCGGCGCCCTGGTGCGGCTCGACGTAGGACGGGTGGTTGTGCGACTCGATCTTGAACGTGGCCGCCCAGCCGTCGCCGATGTCGACCACGCCGGCGTTCTCGCCCATGCCCACGAGCAGCGCCTCGGACTTGGGCGCCTTGGTGGCGAACTGCTTCAGGTGCACCTTGGACGACTTGTACGAGCAGTGCTCGGACCACATGACGCTGTAGATGGCCAGCTCGGAGCCGGTGGGACGGCGGCCCAGGATCTCTTTGACCCGGTCGTACTCGTCCTGCTTCATGCCCAGCTCGGCGAAGGGCATCGGCTCGTCGGGAGTCTCGGCCGCCCGCTTCACACTGTCTGTCATGCGTTCACCAGGTTCTTCAGGATGGAGGTGAAGATGGCGAGGCCGTCGGTGCTCGGGGCGCCGACCAGCTCTTCGACGGCATGCTCGGGGTGCGGCATGAGGCCGACGACGTTGCCCGCCTCGTTGCGGATGCCGGCGATGTCGTTGAGCGAGCCGTTGGGGTTGCCGACGTAGCGGAACACCACGTGCCCGCCCGACTCCAGCGCGGCCAGCGTGTCGTCGGAGGCGACGTAGCGGCCCTCGCCGTGCTTGATCGGCAGCACGATCTCCTGGCCGGGCGTGAACGCGTTCGTCCAGGCGGTGCCGGTCTGCTCGACCTTGAGCCGCTGGTCGCGGCAGACGTAGTGGAGCGAGGCGTTACGGGTGAGCGCGCCGGGCAGCAGGTGTGCCTCGCAGAGGATCTGGAACCCGTTGCAGGTGCCGATCACGGGCAGCCCCGCCTTCGCGGCGGGGACGAGCTCCTCCATGAGCGGCGCGAAGCGCGAGATGGCTCCGCAGCGCAGGTAGTCGCCGTAGGAGAAGCCGCCGGGCAGGAAGACGGCGTCGACTCCCTTCAGGTCGTGGTCGGCGTGCCACAGCGGCACCGCCTCGGCGCCCACGAGGCGCACGGCTCTGGCGGCGTCCTGGTCGTCGAGAGTTCCTGGAAACGTGACTACGCCCACACGGGCAGCGCTCATGACTGTCGTCCCCTCCGGAGGAATGCGCGCGCGCACCACCGTCTCTTGGGGCGGACGGCGGTGACATCAGGTTATCGGGTGCGCTCGGGTGGTCCGCATCGACTCGGCGGTGGAGCGAAGGCGCAGCTCAGGTGCCGCCGCTAGACGGCGGCGAGCTCGCGGGGACGGGCGTCGGCGCCGTCGTCCCAGGCGAGGTGCTTGCGCAGGTGGACCGTGGTGCCCCGGCCGGGGGTGATGCCGAAGGAGATCTCGTCGACGACGCTGCGCATGATCAGCAGGCCGCGGCCGTTCTCGGTGTCGGGGGGCGGGAAGGAGTGCGGCATCGTCGGGACGCCGTCACCGTTGTCGGCCACGCGCACGTCGCACTGGCCGGCGCCGATGGCCGCCGTCACCTCGTAGCGGTTGGCCGGCCCTCCGTGCCGGACCGCGTTGGAGCACGCCTCGGAGACGGCGAGCAGCATGTCGGCGATGCACGTCTCGCTCACGTTGAGTGAACGCATGGCGTCGCCTAGCACTCGCCTGACCATCGGTATGCCGATCGCATCCCGAGGCAGTGCCAACGAGAACTCAATATCCACCGGACTCCTCCGGGCGCCGGAATCTCACCTGGAGTAGGTTTCCCTGAGAAAACGGGGCTAACCGCAAAATCACGTTGTTGTTATTTAGTGTTGGCACGCCCGTGGCATTGTGGCACGGCCCAACCAGGCTTTAACCGCCCCAGGGGAAATCGGGGCGGCAAATGTGCCTTAGCCCTCGACCCGGACGCTGAAGTCCTCGATGACGGTGTTGGCGAGCAGCGTCTCCGCCATCTTGCGCACTTCTTCGAGCGCCGCCTCGTCGGCCGGGCCGTCGAGCTCGACCTCGAAGCGCTTGCCCTGGCGCACGGCCGAGACGCCGGAGAAGCCGAGGCGG
Organism: Nonomuraea composti; assembly: GCF_012034275.1. NCBI lineage: Bacteria > Bacillati > Actinomycetota > Actinomycetes > Streptosporangiales > Streptosporangiaceae > Nonomuraea > Nonomuraea composti. Next base: position 86,338 of record NZ_JAATEP010000039.1, read on the forward strand.
GGCAGCGCCCTGGCGATGGCCTGGCCCTGCGGATCGAGGATCTCGGGCTTCAACATGACGTCCACGATGACGCGGGCCACTGCGTTCCTCCTGGGAGCGGTGGGTGGGTGGGAAGCACAGCCTACCGGCGCGTGTGGCTGTCACTACAACGGGAACGGGGAGGACATGGGGCTTGCGCACAGGGCTGTGACGTCTGCCACGATGGCCCCAAACGCGTACGAACCACCACCTCGCGGTTCGGCGTTAGGTAAGGCTGGCCTAAGGTGGCAACCCCATCCCGTAGACCGGCCCCTGACCAGCAGGAGTGGCGCATGACCATAGACGCCTCAGGATCATCTCCTGAGCTCGTCCAGCTGCTCACCCCGGAGGGAGAGCGGGTCGAGCATCCCGACTACGACATCGACCTGACCCCGGAGGAGATCCGGTCGCTCTACCGCGACCTGGTGCTCGTCCGGCGCATCGACCTGGAGGCCGTGGCCCTGCAACGCCAGGGCGAGCTGGGCATCTGGGCCTCGCTGCTCGGCCAGGAGGCCGCCCAGATCGGCTCGGGCCGCGCGCTGACCGACGCCGACATGGCCTTCCCCACCTACCGCGAGCACGGCGTGGCGTGGTGCCGCGACGTCGACCCGGTCAAGCTGCTGGGCCTGTTCAGGGGCGTCAACCACGGCGGGTGGGACCCGAAGGAGCACAACTTCCACCTCTACACGATCGTCATCGGCAGCCAGACCCTGCACGCCGTCGGCTACGCCATGGGCATCCAGCGCGACGACGCCAGCGCCGCCACCATCGTCTACTTCGGCGACGGCGCCACCTCCCAGGGCGACGTCAACGAGTCGTTCATCTGGGCCAGCGTCTTCAACGCGCCGATCGTGTTCTTCTGCCAGAACAACCAGTGGGCCATCTCCGAGCCGCTGGAGAAGCAGACCCGCATCCCCCTCTACCGGCGGGCCTCCGGGTTCGGCTTCCCCGGCATCAGGGTCGACGGCAACGACGTGTTCGCCTGCCTGGCGGTGACCCGCAAGGCGCTCGAAGCCGCCCGTACCGGGCAGGGCCCCACCCTCATCGAGGCGTTCACGTACCGGATGGGCGCCCACACCACCACCGACGACCCGACGCGCTACCGCGTGGCCAGCGAGCTGGAGGCGTGGAAGCTCAAAGACCCGATCGAGCGGGTCAAGGCGTACCTGTTCAAGAACCAGCAGGCCGACCAGGCGTTCTTCGACTCCGTCGACGCCGAGGCCGACCAGCTCGGCGCCGACCTGCGCCGCCGCTGCCTGGCCATGCCCGACCCCGAGCCGCTCGACATCTTCGACCACGTCTACCGCGAGCCCCACGCCCTGATCGACCGGGAGCGCGCCCAGTTCGCCGCGTACTTGGAGGGGTTCGAGAAGTGACGGTACTGAGCTTGTCCAAAGCGCTGAACGAAGGCATGCGCCGGGCCATGGAGGACGATCCCAAGGTCCTCATCATGGGCGAGGACGTCGGCAAGCTGGGCGGCGTGTTCCGCGTCACCGACGGGCTGCAGAAGGACTTCGGCGAGGACCGCGTGATCGACACGCCGCTGGCCGAGTCGGGCATCATCGGCACCGCCATCGGGCTGGCGCTGCGCGGCTACCGGCCGGTCTGCGAGATCCAGTTCGACGGGTTCGTCTTCCCGGCCGCCGACCAGATCATCACGCAGCTCGCCAAGATGCCGATGCGCTCGCTGCGCGCGATCAAGCTGCCGGTCGTCGTCCGCATCCCCTGCGGCGGCGGCATCGGCGCGGTCGAGCACCACAGCGAGTCGCCCGAGGCGTACTTCACCCACACCGCCGGCCTGCGCGTCGTCGCCTGCTCCAACCCGGCCGACGCCTACACCATGATCCAGCAGGCCATCCGCAGCGACGACCCGGTGCTCTTCTTCGAGCCCAAGCGCCGCTACTGGGAGAAGGCCGACATCGACACCGCCTCCACCGACTGGTGGACCCCGCTGCACTCCGCGAAGATCGTCCGCCCCGGCGCCGACGTCACGCTCCTGGCCTACGGCCCCATGGTCAAGACCTGCCTGGAGGCCGCCACCGCCGCCGAGGACGACGGGCGCTCCCTGGAGGTCATCGACCTGCGCTCGCTCAACCCGCTGGACGAGCCGCTCGTCATGGAGTCCGCCCGCCGCACCGGGCGCGTCGTCGTCGTCCACGAAGCCCCCGTCAACAGCGGCTTCGGCGCCGAGCTGGCCGCGCGCATCACCGAGGAGTGCTTCTACCACCTGGAGTCGCCCGTGCTCCGGGTCGGCGGCTTCTCCACCCCCTACCCCCCGTCCAAGCTGGAGGAGCACTACCTGCCCGACCTGGACCGCGTGCTCGACGCCGTCGACCGGACCTTCGGGTACTGAGGGGGTTGCGCGATGCGACGCGAGTTCAAGCTGCCTGACGTCGGCGAGGGCCTGACGGAGGCCGAGATCGTCCGCTGGCACGTCAAGGCGGGTGACGCGGTCAAGGTCAACCAGATCGTCGTGGAGATCGAGACGGCCAAGTCGATCGTCGAGCTGCCGATCCCCTGGGACGGGGTGGTGGCCGGCCTGATGGCCGAGGAGGGCGACACGGTCGACGTCGGCCTGCCCATCATCGCCGTCGACACGGCCGAGGACGGCGCCCCCTCGACCCCCGCCGGCGGCGGCGCGCCTTCGGAAGCGACTCCCGCGGGGGGCACGCCGTCGGGTGCGGCTCCGGTGGGGGGCGTGCCGTCGGGTGCGGCTCCGGCAGGAGGCGTGCCCTCGGGTGCGGGGACGCCTGCCCGCGCCTCGGCCGACCCGGCCGCCCTGGCCGACGACATGGTGCCGAGGCCGCCGGCGGAGGGCGCGGTCGAGCCCGGCGCGCACGGCAGCCCGGCCCCGAAGGAGGAACGCCAGGCGGTCCTGGTCGGCTACGGCGTCAAGACCGGCGCCACGAAACGCCGCCCCCGCAAGCAACCGTCCCGGGGCATCCCGGCCAACCCGGTGGCCAACCCCTCCCGCGTGGAGGTGGACGGCCCCCCGACCCCGCCCGGAGCCGCAGGCGCACCCGCCCCGGCCGCCGTCACGGGCGCGCAGGCGCAGGCGGCCCCCGCCCTCACCCCCGCTCCCGGCACGACGCGTACGACGCCCAGCCGCATAGCCGTCCTGGCCAAGCCCCCGGTCCGGAAGCTGGCGAAGGACCTGGGCGTGGACCTGGCGACCATCACCGGCACGGGCCCCCAGGGCTCGATCACGCGGGACGACGTGCACGCGGCGGCCGAGGAGCCCCAAGCCCAGGAATCCCAGGCTCCAGCACAGGAGCCCACGACCGTTCGCGAAGAGCGCATCCCGGTGAAGGGCGTCCGCAAGGCCACCGCCCAAGCCATGGTCGGCAGCGCGTTCACCGCCCCGCACGTCACGGAGTTCCTCCAGGTCGACATGACGCAGACCATGGAGGCGGTCCGCCGCCTGCGGACGATGCCGGACTTCGCCGAGGTCAAGGTGAGCCCGCTGCTCCTGGTGGCCAGGGCGGTCCTGACGGCGGTGAGGCGGCACCCGGCGATCAACGCGTCCTGGGCGGAGGAGACCCAGGAGATCGTCATCAAGCACTACGTGAACCTGGGCATCGCGGCGGCGACACCGAGGGGCCTGCTGGTCCCCAACATCAAGAACGCCCAGGATCTCTCGCTCCCCGCCCTGGCGAAGGAGCTGGCGGCCCTCACGGAGACGGCCAGGGCGGGCCGCACCCAGCCGGCCGAGATGTCGGGCGGCACGTTCACGATCACGAACGTCGGCGTCTTCGGCGTGGACGGCGGCACCCCGATCATCAACCCGGGGGAGGCCGCGATCCTGGCGGTCGGCCAGGTGCGGGACATGCCGTGGGTGGTGGACGGCGAGCTCGCGGTGCGCAAGGTGGCGACGCTGTCGCTCTCGTTCGACCACCGGATGGTGGACGGCGAGCTGGGCTCGCTCTTCCTGGCGGACGTCGGCGCGATGCTGGAGGACCCGCTCCGCATGCTGGCCTGGAGCTGAGGCGGTGGAGTACGGCGACCGCCGGGAGGACCCCTCTCCCGGCGATCGCCGTACGGCGGGACGCCCGCACCCACCGACACCAGAGCGACCAGGGCTCGCGCCTGATACATCGATAAAGTGGCCCGTATGATTCGCCACATCGTGCTGTTCACCTGGACCGAGGCCGCGACGGCCGAGCAGAAGGCCGCGGTCACGGCCGAGCTGCGCAAACTCCCCGGCCTGATCCCGCAGTTGCGCGCGTACACGGTCGGCGCCGACGCCGGCATCAACCAGGGCAACCACGACTACGCGGTGGTGGCGGACTTCGACAGCGTCGACGACTACCTGGTCTACCGCGACCACCCCGACCACCAGAAGGTGATCGCGGAGCACATCAAGCCGATCGTGGCGACCCGCGCCGCCGTTCAGCTGGAGCTCTAGAGCTGATCTAGAGCTCGGGCGGGTTGTTCTCGCGGTGCATCAGCCTGTTGTCGGAGGTCTGGCCCCGCCGAGGGGCCAGCACGATGCTGAGCACGACACCCACGCCGCCGACGATCATGAAGATGAGGCCGATGACGTCCATGTGCACGCTCTGCCCGAACACGTCGGGCTCGATCGCGAATCTCAGGATGGCGCCAAGCGTGAGGAAGAAGATGCTGACCCCGACCCCCATGACGACCTCCAGGCAAAAGGCGAGTACAGCCTCGGTCATACCCGGTTGACGCTGATCACACCCGTCCCGTCTAAGCGAGACACGAAAGCGGCTCGCCTCCGTTGTAGGTGATCATGTCGAGCACGGCGGTGACCAGGTCGATCGGCGCGCCGAGAGGTTGCCCGTCGAGCTCGGAGTAGGCGCGGTGCAGGTTGCCCACGATGCGCTCGGAGTCGAGCAGCCCGGCCCACTCGCCGAGGTCGGTCTCCCTGGCCGCCTCCAGGGGCGTCAGGCCCGCCTCCTTGCCCCGCCGCGCGACGTCCTGGACGAAGCGCAGGTACGCCTCGACCCGCTCGTAGGCCTCCGGCCCGCACACCTCGCCGTGCCCGGGCACGACGGTCTCCGCCCCCAGCTCTCTGAGCTGGTCGAGGGCCCGCAGCGTGCCGGCCACCGAGCCCATCAGCACGAACGGGGTGCCGCCGTTGAAGACGAGGTCGCCGGTGAACAGCAGGCGCCGCTCCGGGATCCATACGTAGGAGTCGTTGGTGGTGTGGGCGGCGTGCCCGACGTGCCGTACCTCGCAGCGCAGCTCGTCGGAGTGCAGGGTGATGCGGTCGGTGAAGGTCAGGAACGGCGGGGTCGGCTCCATCTTGCCCCACTCCACCTCGGCCGACCACGCGGCGCGGTAAGGGGGCACGCCTTCGGCGATGATCTGCTCGCGCACGCCTTCGTGCCCGACGATCGTGGCCTCGGGGAAGAGCCAGTTGCCGAACGTGTGGTCGCCGTGGTGGTGGGTGTTGAGCAGCGTGGTGACCGGCCGGTCGCTGACCTTGCCGATGGCCTCGCGGAAGGCGCGGGTACGGCGTTCGGTCGCGCAGGCGTCGATGACGATGACGCCGCGGCGCCCGGCCAGGAACCCGGTGTTGTTGATCCACCAGCTCCCGTCGGGCTGCAGGTAGGCGTAGACCCCGTCGGACACCTCTTCGACGCGCGGCGGCGGCAGGGGGTGGTCGTGCGCTGAGGAGCTCATGGCAGGACGCTACACAAGGCCCGCCGGAGCACGAGGCGGGAAAGCGGAAGGGCGCCCGCTCGCGGCCGGGCGCCCTTCCTGTGTGACTGCCGCGGGTGGCAGTGAGGTGTGGCTGAAGGATCCCGCGGGGAACGGTGGCTCAGAAGGCTTCTTCGGGCAGCTCCATGAGCTCCAGGCCGGTGGCGGCGAGCACCTGCCGCTCGGCCCCCAGCCGGGGCAGCACGGTCTTGGCGAAGAACGAGGCGGCGCCGACCTTGCCCAGGTAGAACGGGTCCTCGCCGCCGCCCAGCTTGCCCAGCGCCACCTCCGCCTGGCGCAGCAGCAGCCAGCCGATGACGAGGTCGCCGAGCGCGAGCAGGAACCGGGTGGTGTTCAGGCCGACCTTGTAGACCTCGTCGGGCCTCTCCAGCGAGCCGAGCGCCCAGCCCGCCATGGTGTCGCCCATGGCCTTGACGTCGGCGGCGGCCTCGGCGAGCAGCTTGCGCTCCTCCTTGAGCCGCCCGTTGCCCGCCTCGGACCCGGCGAACTCGTTGATCTCGGCCAGCAGCGCGCCGACGGCGGCGCCCTGGTTGCGCAGGATCTTCCTGAAGAACAGGTCCTGCCCCTGGATCGCAGTGGTGCCCTCGTACAGGGAGTCGATCTTCGCGTCGCGGATGTACTGCTCGATCGGGTAGTCCTGGAGGTAGCCGGAGCCGCCGAGGGTCTGCAGGGAGCGGGAGAGCAGCTCGTACGACCGCTCGGAGCCGACGCCCTTGACGATGGGCAGCAGCAGCTCGTTCATGGCCGCGGCGTGCCGGTCGTCGGGGTCGATGAGCAGGGTGTCCTGGAAGGTGGCCGTGTAGAGCACCAGCGCCCGCATGCCCTCGGCGTACGCCTTCTGCAGCATGAGCTCGCGCCGTACGTCGGGGTGGTGGGTGATGGTCACCCGGGGTGACGCCTTGTCGGCCATCTTGGCCAGGTCGGCGCCCTGGACGCGGGCCTTGGCGTACTCGAGGGCGTTGAGGTAGCCGGTGGAGAGGGTGGCGATGGCCTTGGTGCCGACCATCATGCGGGCGTGCTCGATCACCATGAACATCTGCTTGATGCCCTCGTGCACCTCGCCGACGAGCCAGCCGACGGCGGGGTGCTTGTCGCCGAAGGTGAGCTCGCAGGTGGTGGAGACCTTCAGGCCCATCTTCTTCTCGACGTTGGTGACGTAGACGCCGTTGCGCTCGCCGAGCTCGCCGGTCTCCAGGTCGACGTGGTACTTCGGCACGAGGAACATCGACAGCCCCTTGGTGCCGGGGCCGTGGCCCTCGGGGCGGGCCAGCACGAGGTGGAAGATGTTGTCGGCCATGTCGTGCTCGGCGCTGGTGATGAAGCGCTTGACGCCTTCGATGTGCCAGGTGCCGTCGGGCTGCCGCACCGCCCTCGTCCGCCCGGCGCCGACGTCGGAGCCGGCGTCGGGCTCGGTGAGCACCATGGTGGCGCCCCAGTTCTTCTCGATGGCCAGCTCGGCGAAGCGCTTCTGCTCGGGGGTGCCGAGCTTCCACAGGGTGTAGGCGAAGTTGGGGCCGGCCGCGTACATGTAGAGGGCGGGGTTGGCGCCCAGCACCATCTCGGCGGTGGCCCAGGCGAGGCTGCGCGGGATGCCGGGGCCGCCGAGGTCCTGGGGCAGGTCGAGGTGGGCCCAGCCGCCGTCCACGAGTGCCTTGAACGACTTCTTCACGCCGTCGGGCACGGTCACGGTGGAGGTGACCGGGTCGAACACCGGCGGCTGCCTGTCACCTTCCTCGAAGGAGTCGGCGAGCACACCGGTCGCCAGCCGGTTCATCTCGTCCAGCACGCTGCGCGCGACGTCCTCGTCCACTTCAGCGAAAGGCCCGGTGCCGAGGATCTCGCCTCTCCCGAACACCTCGAAGAGGTTGAATTCCAGGTCACGCACGTTGCTCTTGTAGTGGCCCATGGGCGTCGATCTCCTTGAACCGAGGCTTTCTACTGGTGAGTAACCTTACTCTGAAATGCTACCCGCGGGTAACCCTCGATATGCGTGGCATGCTCGTCTCCATGGACGCCGAAGAACTCGCCGCCAGGTGGCGGGATCGCCTCGACTCGTGGGCGATCCCGCACGAGATCCTGGCCCAGGCCCCCGTGGACCCGTGGAGTCATTCGCCCGAGAGGTTCGGCACCCGTACCGACAGGGCGCTGGCCGAGCCCGACGACGGCCCCACCATGACCCGCCTGGCCGAGGCGCTGCCGGAGAAGGGCACGCTGCTCGACGTCGGCTCGGGGCCCGGCGCCTCGTCGCTGCCGCTGCACGCGCGCATCGGCCACCTCTACGCGGTCGACACCTCCGGCCCCATGCTCGAAGGGCTGGCCGCCAGAGCGGAGAAGCTGGGCGTGCCGGTCACCACCGTCGAGGGCCGCTGGCCCGACGTCGCCGACCAGGTCCCCTCGGCCGACGCGGCCGTGGCGGCGCACGTCGTCTACAACGTGCCCGACCTGGCCGACTTCCTGCTCGCGCTCGACGCCCGCACGCAGGGGCGGGTCGTCCTGGAGCTGCCGCACCGCCACCCCATGAGCTGGATGACGCCGCTGTGGCAGCACTTCCACGGCGTCGACCGGCCGGTGCGGCCCATCGCCGAAGACTGCGTGGCCCTGGCGGCGGCGCTCGGCTTCAACGTCCAGGTGGAGGAGAGGGAAGCCCCGCTGGAACGTTTCACCTCCCTGGAGGAGCTGGCCGCCAGCGCGGTGCGCAGAGTGTGCCTCGACCCCTCCCGCACGGAGGAGGTGGCGCGCACGGCGGCGGAGCTGGGCATGTGGCCGGTGCCGCGCGACCGCTGGGTCACGATCTGGTGGGAATGACCCGTCTGTCCCGCACGTTCACCTGAACGAGCGGTCAAGCTCCCGGACGAGACGCGCCGTACCCGGAACGCCAAGACGACGCACTCCAGTCAGTCTCGTCTCTCAGGGAGTGCTCATCATGGCGTGGATCGTCCTCGTGCTGGCCGGCCTCTTCGAGGTGGCCATGGCCCTTTCGCTCAAGCTCAGCGACGGCTTCTCGCATCTGTGGTGGACGCTGTCGTTCCTCGCCACCGCCGTGCTCAGCTTCGGCCTGCTCTCGTACGCGCTCAAGTCCCTGGAGGTCGGCACCGCGTACGCCGTCTGGACCGGCGTCGGCGCGGCGGGCACCGCGATCCTCGGCATGCTCGCCATGGGCGACGAGGTGTCGCCGGCGCGGCTCGTCTCCATCGCGCTGATCCTGGCGGGCGTCATCGGGCTCAAGACACTGGCTTAACGCCTTTGGTGGTGTCTATTGTGTGATCCATGATCGAGATTCACGCCGTCACCATCGACGCCGCCGACCCGTACGCCATCGCGAGCTGGTGGAGCCAGGCCACCGGGCTGCCCCTGGGAGAGGGGGACAAACCCGGGGACGACGAGGTGATGCTGCGCACCAAGCAGGACCCGTTCCTGCTGTTCATCCGCGTCCCCGAGGGCAAGACCGTCAAGAACCGGGTGCACCTCGACGTCAACGGCACCGAGGGCAGGACCCGCGACGAGGAGGTGGAGCGGCTCATCGGGCTCGGGGCGACCATCTACGACGATCTTCGCAAGCCCGACGGCAGCGGCTGGGTCACCATGCGCGACCCCGAGGGCAACGAGTTCTGCGTGTGCCGGAGCACCGCGGAGCGGGAGGCCCAGGCTCAGTAGGGTCACGGCTCAGTAGGGTCACCGGGCGGTACGCGCTCGTCCCTGCATCGTGAGCGTCACCACGCCGGCGATCAGGTAGACGAGCGCGCCGTGCCACAGCGCGTCCACGGCCGAGCCGAACACCCCTTCGCCGTCGAGCACGAGCTGCACCGGGTAGTCCAGCACCGCGACGATGCCCGCGGGCAGCAACGCGAACTTGAACGGGTGCCTCAGCGACCAGAGCCGCGCCTGGCGGGTCACCCGGTCGCCCTCGTGCGGCTTGGACACCGCCCCGATCGCCGCGACCAGCGCGAACAGGCTGATCCCGAAGCCCAGCGACCACACCAGCCCGGCGCCGCCGGTGAGCAGGCCGACGCCATAGGTGACGGCGGCCGCGACACCGCCGCTGATCGCGGCGGTCTTCCAAGGAGCGCCGCGCAGCGCGGCGCCGGACAGCGATACCTCATCGCGTCGACTGATTTCGTTCATGTCTTCATGCTGCCTTTCGGCCGCCCTCGGAGGCATCGGGGTCCGACCCTGAGCTGTCCCTGGGAAACTGGCATGATTCGGGCATGCGGGATATCGAGATCGTGCGGCTGGGGACGGATGAGGGCGAGCGGCTGCGGGAGGTGCGGCTGCGCGCGTTGCGGGAATCCCCCGACGCGTTCGGCTCCTCCTACGGCCGGGAGGTCGAGTTCCCGCCCGAGAAGTGGGCGGAGCGGCTGGCGAGCCCCGAGTCGCGCTGGTGGGTGGCCACGCGCGACGGCGCCGACGTCGGGCTGGTGTGCGTGCGGCTGGAGGAGGGGAACAAGGCTCACCTGCTGTCCATGTGGGTGGCGCCCGAGGCCAGGCAGGCGGGCGTCGGCTCCCGGCTGGTGGACGCGGCCGTGGAGTGGGCCAGGACCACCCCGGCCGAGGAGATCGGCCTGTGGGCGGTCGACCGCAACCACGCCGCCCGCGCCCTCTACGCGCGCAAGGGCTTCACGCCGAGCGGCAAGGTGATGGCGCTGCCGTCCAACCCGGCCCTCATGGAGTCCCACTACGTGCTGTCGCTGATCTTCCGGCGGGCCCGCAAGGAGGACGTGCCGGCCATCGTGGCGATGCTGGCCGACGACCCGCTCGGCGCCCGGCGCGAGGGGGACCCGAACGACGAGCGTTACCTGGCGGCCTTCGAGCGGATCGACGCCGACCCGTACGACGAGCTGATCGTCGCGGAGCGGGACGGCAAGGTGGTCGGCACGATGCAGCTCACGTACCTGGCGGGGCTGTCGCGGCTGGGCGCGGAGCGGTGCCAGATCGAGGCCGTCCGGGTCGCCGCCGCCGCCCGCGGCCAGGGCCTGGGCCGCAAGATGATCACGTGGGCGATCGACCGGGCCCGCGCCCGCGGCTGCGCGATGGTGCAGCTCACCTCCGACAAGTCCCGTACGGACGCGCACCGCTTCTACGACGGCCTCGGCTTCACCGCCTCCCACGTCGGCTACAAGCTCACACTGGGCTGATCTCCACGAAGTTGTCGTGGAAGCCGGGCCCCCTGCCCATGTCGGCGTCCCGCTCCGCCACGACGGCGTTCGGGTTGGCGCCGCCGGGGCTGAGCTTGGGCCAGCGGCCCTTCGGCGTGGCCACCACCCCGGCCGCCACCCGGTCGCTGATCTCCACGTCGGCCAGGAACTCGCCGCCGTCGTTGTGCACGCGCACCCGGCGGCCGTCCTCCAGCCCGCGCGCGGCCGCGTCGGCCGGGTTGACCAGCACGGTCGGCTCCTTGGCGCGCCGCCGCAGCTCGGGGTTGTTGCCGAAGGTCGTGTTGAGGAACGTGTGCGAGGCCGGCGTGACCAGCGTCAGCGGGTAGCGGGGGTCGGCCGCGCCGGAGGCCGTGTACGACGGCACGTACGCCTTGCCCGCCGGCGGGAAGCGCAGCCGCCCGGACGGCGTCGGGAAGCCCTCGGCGAACGGCGTGAAGGGCTTGGGGTAGTTCATCCGCACCCAGCCCTCCTTGCGCAGCCGGTCGAGCGTGATGCCCTCCACCGACGGGTGCCCGCTGGTCAGGAGCTGCTCGGCCAGTTCGAGGTCCGAGTCGTACAGCGACGGCTCGGTCATCCCCATGTGCCGGGCCAGCCGCCGGAACGTCTCCGTCGTGGACAGGCACTCGCCCGGCGGCTCCACGGCCTTCTCGTTCCACAGCAGGTACATGTGCCCGTAGCCGGCGTGCAGGTCGTGGTGCTCGGTCTGCATGGTGGCGGGCAGCACGATGTCGGCGTAGTCGACGGTGTCGGTCGGGAAGTGCTCCATGACCACCGTGAACAGGTCCTCGCGCAGGAGCTGCCGCCTGATGGCGTTGGAGTCGGGGGAGGAGCCGACCGGGTTGGCCGCGTACACCCAGAAGCACTTGACCGAGGCGAGCTGCGAGGCCGCCTTCGTCATGGTGAGCGTGCGCACCGGCGCGGCGAGCAGGTCGTCGCGGCGGTCCACGTTCAGGTGCACGTGGTCGCTGGTGGAGAAGGCCAGGCCGCCGCCGGGGTGGCGCCAGTCGCCGGTGACGCCGGGGATGGCGGCGATGACGCGCAGCGCGGCGCCGCCGCCCGCGTGCCGCTGCAGGCCGTGCGTGGCGCGCAGCGCGGTCGGGCGGGTGTGGGCGAGCCGCATCCCCAGCCTGTGGACGGCCTCGGCCGGGATCCCCGTGATCTCCGCCACCCGCTCGACCGGGTGGCGCAGGATCTCCTCGCGGAAGTCGTCCCAGCCCTCGGTGTGCTCGGCCAGGAACTCCTCGTCCTGGGCGTTCTCGGCCAGCACGACGTTGAGCAGCCCGAGCGCGAGCGCCCCGTCGGTGCCCGGCCTGATCGCCAGGTGCTCGTCCGCCTGGTCGGCCGTCCTGGTGCGGATGGGGTCGATGGCGACGACGTGGGCGCCGTTCGCGCGGGCGTCCTGGATGAACTTCCACAGGTGGTGGCCGCTGGTCAGCGTGTTCGTGCCCCAGAGCAGGATCAGCTTGGACAGCGCGAAGTTCTCCGGGTCCATGCCGGCCGCGGTGCCGAGCGTGCGGCGCAGCCCGGCGTTGCCGGCCGCGGAGCAGATGTTGAGCCAGTGCTTGGAGGCGCCCAGCAGGTTCCAGAACCGCCGGCCGGCCACGCCCTCGCAGCCCTGGAGGTAGCCGAGCGAGCCGGTGCCCAGGTACGGCCAGATGGCCTCCCCGCCGTGCTCCTCGACGATGGCGCGCAGCCGTACGGAGATCTCGTCGAGCGCTTCGTCCCACGTGATCCGCTCGAACTGCCCCGAGCCCTTCGGCCCGGTGCGGCGCAGCGGGTACAGGATGCGGTCGTCCGCCCGGGTGTGCTCCAGGTAACGGTTGACCTTCACGCAGAGCGCGCCCCTGGTGTACGGCTGGTCGGGGTTGCCGCGCATCTTGACGGCCCTGCCGTTCTCGACGGTCACCACCCAGGAGCAGGTGTCCGGGCAGTCCAGCGGACACGCCCCCAAAACCCTCAATTCACCCGACATGGGACACAGCCTACGTCCACCGCCAGCAGGAATTCAGAGGTGAACAGTGGGAAGTGCAGCGTGTAGCCTGCCCCGTGCGACACTGCGGGGACGATTGAGCACACTGGAAGTCAGAGATCGTATGGTCCGGCACGGGAAGGTGCGGAATCGCTGTCGGTGGCCGATATCAGGGAACGAGATGACGCGGAAGGCCTCACGGAGGGAGAGCCTGCCGTGGCCGAGCCGCGCGCGGACGACGACGTCTACGTCGTAGAGCCGCTGCTGCCCCATCGCCTGCGCCGCCCCTCCGACCTGCTGCGCTTCTTCGCCACGCTCATCGTGCTCGGCGCGGTCATCCTGCTCGCCCTCGTCGCCAAGCAGACCCTCATCGGGCTGGAGGCCGACGTCAAGGAGGGCGCCGAGCTCGTGCCGCTGCTGAGCAGGATCGCCGCCTTCCTCGGCGGCGCCGCCGTGCTCATCGTGCCCGTCGCCTTCGCGGTCGAGCGCGTCTTCCACCGCGACGGCCTGCGCGTCGCCGAAGGGCTGATCGCCGCCATCGTCGGCATGGCCGGATCGTTCCTGCTCGGGCAGTGGCTCGTCGGCGGCAACGTCAACGACCTGCGGGTGCTGCTCACCGGCAACCGGCTGATCGAGCCGCTCAACACGCTGCTCACCTCGGTCATCGCCTACTCCACCGCCGTGCGCATCTCCCGCCGCCCCACCTGGCGCATGCTGATGTGGACGACCATCGCGCTCTACATCCTGGCACTGTTCTCCGGCCGCCAGATCACCATTCCCAGCGCCATCGTCACCGTCCTGGTCGGCATGGCCATCGGCTACGCCACCCTGTACGGCGTCGGCAGCCCCAACACCCGCCCCCCGGGCAACGCCGTCGTCGCCGCGCTGCGCAAGCTGTCGTTCACCCCCGTCTCCGCCCGCCGCGTCGAGGACGACCACCAGGGCAGCCGCCGCTACGCCATCGGCCTCAAAGACGGCTCCAGCCTCGACGTCACCGTCCTCGACCGCGACCGGCAGGTGGCCGGCCTGCCGTACCGGTTGTGGCGCCGCATCCGCCTCAACTCCGAGACCCGGCGCCGCGCCATCCGCTCGCTGCGCGCCGAGCTCGAACGCGAGGCCCTCATGGCGTACGCCGCCCAGGCCGCCGGCGCCAGCACCCCGCGCCTGCTCGGCACCAGCGAGATCGGCACCGAGGCCGCGCTGCTCGCCTACGAGCACATCGAGACGCGCCCCCTCGACGAGGTGCCCGACGACGAGATCGACGACGAGCTGCTCGCCCAGATCTGGGAGCAGGTCGAGCTGCTGCAGATCCAGCGCCTGGCGCACCGCCGGCTCACTGGCGACAGCATCCACCTCGACCGGGCGGGCCGCGTCGTGCTCACCGACGCGCGCAGCGGCGAGGTCGCCGCCGGAGACCTGCTCCTGCGGCTCGACGTCGCCCAGCTCCTCACCTACCTGTCGCTGCGCGTCGGCCCCGAACGCTCGGTGCGCGCCGCGGCCGACGTCATGGGCCCCGACGCCCTGGCCGCCGCCATGCCGCTGCTCCAGCAGATCGCGCTCACCAGGGAGACCCGCGCCGCGCTGGCCAAGGCCAAGCACGTCCTGCCCGGCATCCGCGAGCACATCGTCGCGCTCAAGCCGCAGAGCAAGGTCGAGGAGGTACGCCTCGAACGCTTCCGCCCCCGCACCCTGATCACGATCATCGCCAGCGCCGTCGCCGCCTACATCGTGCTCTCCCAGCTCAGCCAGGTGGACGTCTACCACGTCCTCACCACGGCCAACTGGGCCTGGTCGGGGCTGGCGCTGGTGGCCTCGTTCGCGAGCTTCGTGGCCGCCGCGCTCATGCTGCGCGGGTTCGTGCCCGAGCACCTGCCGCTCTGGCGCACGGTGCTCGTGCAGTTCGCCTCCTCGTTCGTCAAGCTGGTCGCGCCCGCCGCCGTCGGCGGCGTCGCCATCAACACCCGCTACCTGCAAAAACGCGGCGTCCACCCGGCCAGCGCGGTGGCCAGCGTGGGCGCCTCCCAGCTCATCATGCTGGTCTTCCACATCTCGCTGCTGGCCCTGTTCGCCTACATCACCGGCTCCACCACGCCCACCTCGTTCACGCCCTCGCGCGGGCTCGTCCTGGTGATGCTCGCGGTCGCGGTGCTCGTGGTGGCGGTGCTCGGCGTGCCGCCGCTGCGCCGCCTGGTGACCTCGCGGCTGCGCAAGCTGTTCTCGAACGTGCTGCCCCGGCTGCTCGACGTGCTCCAGTCGCCGCGCAAGATGGTCGAGGCGTGCGTCGGCACCCTCATGATCACCATCATGTTCGTGTTGTGCCTCGACGCCTGCATCGCCGCGTTCGGTCACGAGATCAGCTTCACCGCCGTGGCGGTGGTCTTCCTCACCGCCAACGCCATCGGCTCGGCCGCGCCCACACCCGGCGGGCTGGGCGCGGTCGAGCTGGCGCTCGTGGGCGGCCTGGTGCTGGCCGGCGTCCCCAAGGAGCTGGCCACCTCCGCCGTGCTGCTGTACCGGCTGCTCACGTTCTGGCTGCCGGTACTGCCGGGCTGGGCCGCCTTCACCTACCTCCAGCGGCACGAAGCTCTGTGATCTTGTCGATGGCGGCCAGCTCGTCCTCCGTGAAGGCCGGGCCGTCCACGCACGCCACGTTGTCCTCAAGCTGCTCGACGCTGCTCGCGCCGATCAGCACGCTCGTCACCCGCGGATCCCGCATCGCCCACGACAGCGCCATCTGAGCCAGCGTCTGCCCCCGCGTCCGCGCGATCTCGTTCAGGTCGCGCGCCAGGTCCCGGTCGATCCGGTCGGCGCTCAGGAACCGGCTGGTCGCCGCCCGCGAGTCGGCCGGCACCCCCTCCAGGTACCGATCGGTCAGCAGCCCCTGCGCCAGCGGCGAGAACACGATACAGCCCATCCCCGCCTCCTCCAGCGTGTCCAGCAGCCCGTCCTCGATCCAGCGGTTGATGATCGAGTAGGACGGCTGGTGGATGAGCAGCGGCGTGCCCAGCTCCCGCATGATCCGCGCGGCCTGCGCGGTCTGCTCCGGCGAGTAGTTGGAGATGCCCGCGTACAGCGCCTTGCCCGAGCGCACCGCCCGGTCCAGCGCCCCCATGGTCTCCTCCAGCGGCGTCTCCGGGTCCGGCCGGTGGCTGTAGAAGATGTCCACGTAGTCGAGGCCCATGCGCCGCAACGACTGGTCGAGGCTGGCCAGCAGGTACTTCCGCGAGCCCCACTCGCCGTACGGGCCGGGCCACATGTCGTAGCCCGCCTTGGTGGAGATGATCAGCTCGTCCCGGTACGGGGCGAAGTCCTCGCGGAAGATCCGGCCGAAGTTCCGCTCCGCCGAGCCGTACGGCACCCCGTAGTTGTTGGCCAGGTCGAAATGCGTCACCCCGAGGTCGAAGGCGCGCCGCAGGATCGCCCGCGACGTCTCGATCGGCCGGTTGTCGCCGAAGTTGTGCCACAGGCCCAGCGACACCGCCGGCAGCTTCAGCCCGCTGCGCCCGCTGCGGTTGTACGGCTGGCGCTCGTAACGCCCCTCGTCCGCCTGATACGTCATGACGACGTGCCCCTCTCGATGATCCACGACAGCGCGAACGCCTCTTCCCGCCACGCGTCGTAACGCCCGCTGCGGCCGCCGTGCCCGGCGCCCATCTCCGTCTTGAGCAGGAACGGCCCGCCCTTCGCCGTGGCGCGCAGCCGCGCGATCCACTTCGCCGGCTCGTGGTAGAGCACGCGCGTGTCGTTCAGGCTCGTGATCGCCAGGATCGGCGGGTACGGCCGGCCGTCCACGTTCTCGTACGGCGAATACCCCTTCATGTACGCGTACACCTCGGGATCGTGCAGCGGGTCGCCCCACTCGTCCCACTCGATCACCGTCAGCGGCAGCGACGGGTCGAGGATCGTGTTCAGCGCGTCCACGAACGGCACCTCGGCCACCACGCCCGCGAACTCCTCAGGCGCCAGGTTCGCCACCGCGCCCATCAGCAGCCCGCCCGCCGAGCCGCCCCTCGCCACGATCCGCTCGCTCCAGCCGGCCTGCTTCAGGTGCCTGGCCACGGCCACGAAGTCGGTGAACGTGTTGCGCTTCCTCGTCAGCTTGCCGTCCTCGTACCAGCGCCGGCCCATCTCGCCGCCGCCGCGCACGTGCGCGACCGCGAAGACGAACCCCCGGTCCAGCAGCGACAGGCGCGGCACCGAGAAGCCCGGGTCGATCGACGTCTCGTAGCTGCCGTACCCGTACAGCACCGTCGGGGCCGGCTTGGCGGCGTCCTTGCGCTTGACGATGGAGACGGGGATCTTCGTGCCGTCCTCGGCCGTGGCCCACTCGCGGAACTGCTCGTAGTCGGCCGGGTCGTAGCCGCCGAGCACCGGGCGCCGCTTCAGCAGGATCAGCTCGTG
The DNA here is from genome assembly GCF_012034275.1 of Nonomuraea composti. Lineage (NCBI taxonomy): Bacteria > Bacillati > Actinomycetota > Actinomycetes > Streptosporangiales > Streptosporangiaceae > Nonomuraea > Nonomuraea composti. The sequence continues at coordinate 103,564 of NZ_JAATEP010000039.1, forward strand.
GGAGTCGAGCTCGTAGTCGTACACGCTGGGCGGGGTGACCATGCTCGTGTACGCCAGCCGCAGCCGCGTCGTCGTGAACTGGGGGTTGCCCGCCGGGCCGACGTCGTACAGGGGCTCGGGGAAGTCGATCTCGTACGCGTTGCGCTCGGCCGCCTCGGCCCGCTCGCGCCACGTCCCGCCCGCGCCGCCGTACGGCAGGACGCGCAGGCCGGTCAGACCGTCGCGGCGGAAGTGCACCACGGCGTGGTCGGAGAACGCGTCGATCTCCAGGAGCCGCGTGTCGTCGCGGTGGGCGATCAGCGGCGTCCACTCGGCCGGGTCGTCGAGGGGGGCGGTGGCCAGCTCGAAGTTCTCGGCGTTCTCGTTGTGCAGCACGTAGAAGAAGTCGCCCGCGTGCTCGACGCCGTACTCGACGCCGGTCTTCCTGGGACGCACCACCGTGAACTCGCCCGCCGGGTCACTGGCGTCGAGGATGCGCACCTCACTGGTGATCTTGCTGCCCGCCCCCAGCACGAGGTACTTCTCGCTGCGGGTCAGCCCGATGCCCACCCAGTACCGCTCGTCGCTCTCCTCGTAGACCAGCACGTCCTCCTGGGTGCCCAGGGTGTGCCGGTAGACCTGGTACGGGCGCCAGGCGTCGTCCACACGCGTGTAGAAGAACGCCGAGCCGTCGGAGGACCAGGCGCCGCCGTAGAAGATGTCGGGGATCTCGTCGGGGAGCAACTCGCCGGTCTCGAGGTTCTTGAACCTGAGCGTGAAGCGCTCGTCACCCTTGTAGTCGGTCGAGAACGCCAGCATCGTGCCGTCGGGGGTGACGGAGCTGGTGCCGACCGAGAAGAACGCGCTGTCGCCGGCCAGCTCGTTGCCGTCGAGGATCACCTGCTCGCGGTCGAGCCGGACGCCGGGGGTGATCTCCGGGGGCGCGTCGCTGTCGGCCGGGACGCGGCACGAGACCGCGTACTGCTTGCCCTCCTCGGTGCGGGTGAAGTACCACCACGCGCCCTTGCGGCTGGGCACCGACAGGTCGGTCTCCTGCGTGCGGCCCTTGATCTCCTGGAACACCTGCTCCTGGAGGTCGGCCAGGTGGGCGGTCTGCTGCTTGAGAAAGTCGTTCTCCGCCTCCAGATAAGCGGTCGTGTCTGGATCTTCCTTGTTGCTCAGCCAGGCGTACTCGTCGATGACGGTGTCGCCGTGATGGGTGCGCTCCGTGGGGACCTTCTTCGCCACTGGCGGCGTGTTGCTGCTCACGTGGGGAGTCTATGTTCGGTCGTGATCGTTCTGTTGCCGGAGAAGCGAGCGAAGCGGCACGAGCATCGGGAAGCGCTGCTAATCTTTAAGAGCCGACGCGGTGCGGCGCAACCCTCCTCCATCACTCCGGTGACTTTGGTGTGTTGTGCCACGCTTGTCGGTAATCCCTTGAGACTCGCCGGTCCGGTGATCGATTCGCAAGTCGGTCGACG